>JAZFSF010000001.1:0-29582 GCA_036446055.1 Bathyarchaeia archaeon
GTCGTCATCAAAGAAGTCGAAAAGATGTATCGCGTAACAAGATTGGAACACGTTTCCAAGACTGATGAGGGAAAAACGGAATGGTATTTACATGCACACTTCAATCTGCCTTCAGGACACGAGGTAGAAATCGTAATTAAAAGTCTTGAATGCCTTAGTGAGCGACGAAAATGTGAGGTTTATGGTGATACCATTGTCGGAGTATCCCTGTCGCAACTAAGAAATCTTCTTGACGAGAATCCATATAAGAGATTTATTCCAAAAGAAAGATAAGCGTACGATGTATGAGAAAGGGATGATGGTTCTCTGTGAAGGCTGTTATTCTGGCCGCGGGTGAGGGAACAAGGCTTCATCCATTAACTTCAACCCGTCCAAAACACATGATTCCCCTTGGGGGTAGCCCACTCCTTGAGCACCTCCTTATAGCTCTCAAAGAAAGCGACGTGAAAGACATCCTGATTGTGACAGGCTACCGTGAAACTCAGGTGAGAACTTACTTCAGAGACGGCGCCCAATGGGAACTCAATTTAGAGTATTCCCACCAAGAAAAACTCCTTGGATCTGGCCATGCGATAGGTCTCGCAAAAGATTATGTGGGCAACGACGACTTTCTCGCAGTGTACGGCGACCTCGTTGTTGACACCTCGATCATACGGTCAATCTTGAGAAAACACGACCAAGGGGGTTTTCCAGTTCTTTGCGTAGTTCCCGTAACGAACCCCCAGCAATATGGCATCGTCCTTCTGAAGGATGATCGAGTAATTGATATCATCGAAAAACCGACTTCAAACGATGTTGGGAACCTCGCTAACGCGGGAATCTACATCTTTCCTCCAGAAGTGTTTACCGAGATTCAGAGGACACCTGAGTCTCCAAGAGGTGAAATCGAAATAACTGATACCATTAAACAAATGGTTCGACAAAATATGGAATATACCTCAAACCGAATCCGACCAACGGATTGGATGGATGTCGGGAGGCCATGGGACCTCTTAGAGGCCAATCGAAGGATACTTGAACGCTGTAGCCCCGTTATTCTAGGGGATATTGAAGAAGGCGTTTATTTGAACGGGCGTGTACACGTTGAAGCAGGCGCGAAACTACGTTCAGGCACATATGTTGAAGGCCCAGTTTTTATTGGAAGCGGAAGCGACGTTGGACCAAACTGTTACCTCCGACCCTTCACGAGTTTAGAACGAAACGTTCGCATTGGGAATGGGTGTGAAGTGAAGAACAGCCTGATTCTCGACGGCACCCACATTGGTCATCTATCATACGTCGGCGACAGCATAGTCGGAGCAAACTGTAATTTCGGCGCAGGATCTACGATTGCTAATCTACGCTTAGACAAGGCGAACGTGAGGGTTCGAATTAAAGGCGAAGCCATGGACAGTGGCAGAAGAAAACTCGGTGTGATTATGGGAGACGACGTGGAAATCGGGATTGGAGCGAAACTCATGCCGGGGGTTAAGATTGGGACCAGTGCTTGGATTGGACCAAATACCACTGTTTATGAGGACGTGCCTCCTGAAACCTTTGTGATGCAGAAACAAGAAATAATCCATGGGCATCGGAAACGTTTGTAGCGATAAAATAGATGACGTATTCCAACCTTTTTTTCAAAACATAACCAAAAAGATCGCGTCCGTCTCAAATGAGGTTTTTAGCAATATGTGTACTTATCTGAATTAAACGAAGGGCGAGATGCGAGGTCAAGAATCCAGGCGTAACAAGAATATTTAGGCCAAGAAAACGCGATTAAAACCAATTATGTGGACTTCTGATTATGCCTCACACAATTGTCTCGCCCCAGATTTTTGCTTCATAGAAAGCAAGACTCTCCCTTATCTCCATGTTCTGTTTCAAACGTGAACTTGCTTGTAGATGGATAATCTAAATATGATGGCTTCTGATTATGTTAAACAACACACGATGAAACTCAAATATACCGTGGTCTGAAGGACGATGAAGCTGACGCAGAAAGAATTGGAGAAGATGTTTCCCAACATCTACAAGGAAATGCAGGGTAAGACTGGAAACATGTCAATAGACTCCGTCCAAACAGAACCATCGGAGCCAAATCCGTTGAAAGGGTACAACCCAGACATTTTTGCCTTCTTGAAACGCTGTGAGAACGATGGGGAAGGCGAGGAGATTATTGATTTCCTGGAGAAGCGAGAAGAAATCAGCCCAAACTACGCTGTGACGCTGCGGAGACAGTTGCAGGAGAAGGGCATTCGAAGTTTCGGCCCAAAGAAGGAAGCGAATTATTATCTCAAAAAGCTAAAGCCTTGATGACTATCGTCTACTCTTCGCGGAAACAATCTTTATCACATCCCGATCATTAAGGACATAGTCTTCTCCAAGACGCCTCCTTGTACGTGCGTCTATAGCGTAAATGAAACCTTCGGCCAGGTCGCTATGAATCAAATATGCAAATTGCTTTGCGGTTGTTCCGTATGGAACCAGGAAGGCGTCTGGTAAAACCCGGTCATTGTGGTCACACAGCTTCTCAACGTTTTCCACGGGGTACACCGTGATCATTTTCAGTAGCTCGAAGAATGCAGTATTTAATACTTTCTGAACTCCCGTAGTACTCCACTTCTTAAAGATTCTTTCCCTCACAAACTCAAGAACCCTTCTCTGATCTTGAGTGAGTTTTTCCAAGTTCTTAATTTGGAAGTGGGAGTCACCTGATAGATAATCGATTAAACCGCTTTGAGCGGCTCGACGGAGGATGAGTTCAGCTTCGGCACAGCACGGGATTACGGTGTATCCCAACTGTTGTAGACGGAGGACATTCTTCTCGGCTGTAGCAACGTCCGTTTTATTGGCTGCGATCATCATTGGTTTAGCGTTTTTTCTCAGCGCATCTGCGAAGTGCATTAAGTCTTCATCACTCCACTCTGTCGGCTTATCGGGGTTGAGACTGGTTGTCCTCACGGCTTCGAGAATGGAAGTCTTTTGTATTGCGAGGCCACTCAATTTATCATATAACGTTTCCACTAAATCCCCGCGCGTTGTCTCCACGGCTTGGCCGATTCGCCTCCAATCCTTCGCTAAAATCTGGACGAGCCACATCGTAATTTCTCGTTCTAGAAAGGCAATGTCCTTCACGGGGTCATACGTTCCCGGCTCGCAGACTTGTCCCTCTTCATCCGTGGCTCCTGCGGCGTCGACGACGTGAATTAGCACGTCGGCCTTCCTCACTTCGTCGAGAAAGTAGTTACCAAGACCTCTTCCCTGCCAAGCGTCAGGGACAAGACCTGCGCAATCTATGAGATCTACGGGGATGAGACGGACTCCATCGATGCAAAACGAATTTTTTGGCTGATCTTCCACCGCGAGTTCTTTGCAGACGCATCGACTCCTCACATAGGCGATTCCTCTGTTTGACTTGATGGTAGTGAAGGGCCTGCTGTCGATAGGGACAGAGATTAGGGTCGTCGCGCTGAAGAACGTGCTTTTTCCCGTGTTTGGCTTTCCCACTACCCCCAAGAGCACTCCTTGCAACCTCCTATTAGACTTCGTATCTATAGGGAAGCATTTCCCTAAGGTAACTCACTATAACTGTAGAATCATTTTTTTCTGTCATTATTAACTTTACATCGTTGTCGGAGAATTCATTGAGGTACTGAAGACAAGCGCAACACGGTCTTATTATTTCCCGCCTATTCCACGCCACCGATAAGGCTACTATCTTCAAGTCAGGGCCTTCATGGAGTACAGCGTGGTTAACGGCGTTTCTCTCCGCGCAGATACCGAGACCTGAAATCGCGCTCTCGACGTTGCAACCCCCATAGACCTTCCTTTCAATTAACACTGCTGACCCGACTTGAACCTCTGTGAAGGGGGCGTAGGCGCTTCCGATAACGTTCTCGGCCATCTGAACTAAAGATCGTTCCTCGGAAGAAAGGCTTGCCTTTAAAACCGTTTTCGTTATCATTCCTCCTTTTTCCCAACATGTTAAATGTAAATATCCTTTGGATGTTTATCTATGATAGTGTCTTAGACGTTTATTTAGAGTTATTTCTCTTCTTCACGTTTTTCACAGCAAACATTTTTTACCGGTCTCAAAGCGAACTAGAGAGTTCTGTGTAGGCTGCTGTTGTTTGTTATCTTTCCTTCACACCATCGCAGACAATATAATCCTCATTCCTCCCCCAGTCTATGCAAACGCGACTTCGGATAGCTAATCACATTTAGTGGAAAAGATGTGTCTGATGGTTATTTATTGTCAATACCCTTGTTTTTTGAGGGTTAGCTGGAGGCAATGCTTCTTCGCGATTTAGCCTTCCTTAGATTCTTACCTGCGCTCTTTCACAGGATCTTCCAGTACTCCTTGAAGCGTGCCTCTTTCACGTCGTATTCCATATCTCTAAGATCCGCTTGGACTCCAAGTCTCTTCAACGCCGCGAACATCATATTCGTCATGAAGTGGGATGGGTGCTGGCCTACTCCAAGTAGCTTCGCTGAAGACTCGGTTACAGATACCCCTCTCATCTCGACAATCGCTTCTTTTTCGCTTAACTTGTTAATGGATATCGTTTCCATGTATCCAGTGGACTCCAGATACTTAGCGATCTTGATTAAGACTTCCAGAGGTTTTTCATCAGCTTCGATTGTTAGCATCCCTCTTTTTAACGCCTCGTCTAAGTGATATTCACCCACTTTCATAAAGAAGGCTTTCGATTGCACGCCTAGGTACTCGTTCACTGCTTGACAGATAGAATAGTTGATGGTGTCAAAGAACTCTGTTTTGATCAAACATGTCACCCCATCATAAATGTACGTTCGTTTTTAATATGTTTTCTTTGATACTGACCGGATTCACTTGCGGTCTTTCACTTCTAACTTATTTGGTCTCTTCTTTAGTTAGCTATTTAGGACACGGATAATCCGTCTATCTCGTGAATGAAGTCACTTTGAGCATCAATAATTATCAATACTGATTTCTCATTGACAACGAATTTCATTTCTCCCTCCTCCCTAACTATAGTTTGAATTTAAATCGCCTGAAAACCTGTCTTACTACTTCAAAAGCCTTTTCTCGACGAAACCACACGGTCGATCTAAGCGTGTTACGGTATTCTATGGGTGTTACGTCGTGACGGGGGGTGCAAAGGGGCGGATTCAGCCACAAACTCCACAGACGGGTAAATCGGCTGTGAAAAAGACATAATTAGTTCCCCATTCATTTAACAGTAAAATGGATCCTGTAGTTTCCGTCATTAAGTCAACAGGTCATTATGATGGCGTGAGGAAAGCCTTACAATTAATCGAGGAGCAAATTGAGCACGACATCAAGGACAAGAAAAAAATACTCGTCAAGCCTAACTTTGTCTCAACGAGTAGACAACTGGCAGCCACTCATGTGGATGCAGTGAAAGCCGTGTTAGACATGATTACCCAGTATCACTCGGGGATGATTCTTATTGGAGAAGGCCCCGCGAATTCCAGTCTGACGACTGGGCTGACGAATTTTAATTATCTCACGCTTCGAGACGAGTATGACGTTGAGTTCTTGGATTTGAATCGGGATGATTGGGTGGAGGTAGAAGGCTACGACTCCCAACTACGACCTTTAACGTTTCGATTATCAAAGTCGGTTGTTGAAAGCGATTATCGGGTGTCCGTTGCGATCCCTAAGACACATGACTGTGTCATCACAACCCTATCCATCAAGAATATGGTCGTAGGAAGCCTGGTCAATAATGAAAAACCGAAGATTCATCAAGGCTACAAGGGGATTAACCTCAACCTCGCTACGTTTTCCAGCTTTGTCATGCCAAATCTTGGCGTAATCGACGGCTTTATCGGCATGGAGGGACGAGGTCCCGTGTCAGGCAACCCTGTAGAGCTTCGGGTTGCAGCCGCCAGCCTCTACCCCATCTCTCTAGATGCAGTGATAAGCAAGATCATGGGGTTTGACCCTTTTGAGATAGGCTACCTTCAACACTTACATGAGTGGAAGCGAGGCGTAATCGACTTAGAACAGATCACGGTACTTGACACATCCATCAACGACGTCGCCCAACGATTCCAGCCTCATCCACGATATCACGAAATGCATAATTGGAGAATTTGACCTAACAACTTGTGGGGAATCCTAAAGGTAGAGACGACGCTTCACATTGTTATCCGTTTACTGAACTTCTGTGTGTCATGGGTGAGAAGTGTGAGACACGTCAGTTTTCTTATGTTTTACAAATGGCTATTAAAATGAATTCACATGTATCCAACTATATCCATCTGCTAATAATTAGTCTGGGCGAAACTAGCTAAATTTTTAAATTTCTATGGAAATGTCTAAAAAAACGTAAATTCTAGAGCTCTAAAAAATAAATTCTTTGAAATTAATTGGGATACGTTAACATTTATTGGGTACGAAAATAGTGGTAAATAAATAGCTAAGAACACGGACATGTTATGAAAACGTGTAACTAGTTTTCACGTTCTCACGTAGCACGTTTTACACAGTTTAACTTCGAAAAGACTTCCTACGCCAAATAGCGTTCCATTGGCCTCTTTGGAAACTCTTTGTATTGATACTGCGCCAACGCCTTTTCTTTAAGTTCCACCCCCAATCCAGGTGTCTTCGGAAGTCTTATGAAGCCTTTCTCGACCCTTAACGGCTCGACTGCTAATTCAAAGCCCATGGCCTCAAAGGAGACGAAATACTCTAAAATAAGGAAGTTGGTCATTACAGCTGAAGCTTGAACACTAGCCGCCAACCCTATCGTGGTACTATTATAGTTGTGTGGAGAAACCGCCACATAATGAGGCTCGGCCATAGCAGCAATTTCTTTCAACTCGAGAATGCCACCCGTGTTACAGATATCAGGGTTGATGATGTCCGCTGCCCTCTTCTCAAACACCTTTCGGAATCCCGCTTTCGTATAGATACACTCTCCTGTCACCACAGGAATGTTGATGCCCCTCCTCACTTCAGCTAGGGCTTCTAAATTTTCTCGAGGAACCGGCTCCTCATACCAGAAGGGTCTGTACGCCTCCATCGCGTGAGCCACTCTAATGGCGTGCATGGGCGCCAAACGTCGGTGCACTTCCACAAGGATGTCAACATCCGGACCCACAGCCTCTCTCACGGCTTTTAGGTTCTCGATAGCCTGAAGCTCCTCCTCGCGTCTAATATACAATCGCCATGGTCCCGAAAAAGGGTCGAACTTGAGGGCGGTGAAGCCCTTCTTCACTACATCTCGTGCTCTATCGCCCAGTTCTTGGGGGGTCTTTGCACGCGCTGTCCAACCATTGGCGTAGACCCTAATCCGATCTCGGCAAGGTCCACCGAGTAAGTTGTAAACGGGCTGATTAAGTGTCTTGCCAACGATGTCCCAAAGGGCTTGTTCAATTCCGCTGACGGCGCAAAAAAAGTCTATCCCACCCCGCTTGGTAGCCCAGTCCTCGTAGGCCATATGGGTGAACCGCTTGATTTCGAAGGGGTTCCACCCCAACAAGTAGCGCGTCATTTTATGGATGTGAGCCTCAATGGCGGTATCTCGGTCAGCTTGCGTGTAGGCTTCCCCCCAACCATGTATCCCTTCATCCGTTTCAACTTTAACAAAAAGCCAGTTCTTGCCCACCCCAGGGTGGACGATGAATGTCTTTATTTTTGTTATCTTCATTTACGTCCCTCTATACAATAGACTCCCACGTTTGAACGAGATTTATAGCGTCAACTATGAAGTGGATTATGCGATAGTATCTAAGTGTTCTAATGGGTTTATCGATGGTCTCCTTATTATTGTACACGCATCTTAACTCTCTTAGATGTTTAACACCCACTTCGTAAGCACTTTATTAATCGCCTTCCTAGTTTTAAACTATATAGTATTCTTATTTTATGATCCTGTTCGAGGCGAACTCATTACAGGCCTTTCCTACTGACGGAAAAAGATGTCTTAATCCGCGAACGAAGTATCTTTCTAGGTGTAGACGTGAACCTACTAAGATTCAATACGTCGCTAATTAGCTAACCAATGTGGTTTCGTCATAAGGGATAAAAGGAAGAGTCTGCTAATCGCCTAATGGTTTATTTGCTGGTTAATGCGACCCTTCTAATTCAACGAGGTGGATGATATGTCTACTTTAAACGAAGCTAAAGACAAGGTAATTGAGTTAGCTAAGAGGTTTGGCTGGGGAATAAGTAGAGAGCACGTAGCGACAAAAATTTTTTATGCCATTATCGAGCTGGGTGAAGCAGGAGACGCATGGAAGCACCGTGATGACAAGGGATGGCTTAAACAAGAATTGAACATCGTGACAGAAGAGGAACTCACGGAGCATGTCGCAGAAGAACTCATCGATACAATTTTTTACTGCCTCAACGGCCTCTACTGCCTCGACCCCGCCCTCGACGTTGATAAGGCGTTTGATCGGAAGTGGAGGATAAATTTGGAGCGAGGACGAACCTACGTCGACGATCGCGAAGGGTCGATGCCTGCGAGCCACGAGAAATAACGTCACGCCTGATTATCGTGGATGCGGAATTGGACTTCTGATTGAGATCACGTCCCAGCTCGATTGAAGGCTTGAGAGTCCGTCTGACAGTAATGCATTAAGAATTGTTACGATGTTCCTAGCTGATCTCTCGATGAACATTGAGGAAAGGGAAACACATATAGAATGTTTTTCAATCCCCACGTAGTGGGAAAAACAACTCAGACTTATGACGTCCATCGAAGATTGATTTATGGCAGGGAAGAAACATAGAGCGTTGTATCGAACTCCTTAAGTCGGTAGAGTTGAGTCGTTGATGACGTGGATGGGTGACGGATTATTGAAAAAACCTTATAGAGTCTGGCGAGACATTCTCACTTCAGAGTAAAATACACGATGAGAGGCAGGTTTGAGTATGCGACGAATTAAATTCGGTTTAGTCCTTCCAACTTGGGATTGGAACTCGAGTCCTCGAGGCTCTAATATCAAGGGTGGGCGGCCTGTGGGTTATGGGGTCGTTAAGAACCTTGCTTTAACCGCTGAGCACTTAGGTTATCACTCCGTCTTCTCAAACGATCACCTCGTGAGGGGTGAAGGGGGGTACATATTGGAAGGCTGGACCGTTCTTTCAGCCTTGGCGGCCATAACGACACGAATTCGGCTTGGTAACCTTGTTCTGTGTAACGCTTTTCGGTATCCTCAACTCCTAGCAAAGATGTCCTCTACTCTCGACGTGATTTCTGGTGGACGATTCGAGTTGGGCATTGGCTCGGGATGGCTGGCAGACGAGTTCACTGGGTACAGCATTCCCTTCCCCAAGCCCGCTGTTAGAATCGCACAGCTAAAAGAGGCCATTGATGTCATCAAGCTGATGTGGACGCTTGACCGAACGAATTTCCAAGGAACGTATTACTCTCTCCGAGACGCGATCTGCGAGCCCAAGCCCATCCAGAAACCGTATCCCCCCATTCTTGTCGGTGGCGGCGGCGAACAGTTGACGCTGAAAGTTGTCGCAGATTGCGCGGACATATGTAACTTCGGGGGATCTCCAGAAGCGTACGCCCATAAAGTAGATGTTCTTAAACATCATTGTGAGCGTGTTGGAAGAGGCTTCGACGAGATTGAACTCTCTTGGACAGGCGACTTCATCATAGCTGTGTCCAAGGAAGCCCTTAAGAAGAAGGTCCAGATAATCAAGCCAAAACACATATCTCTTGGAGACTACGTGCGGACAAATATCGTGGGGACGCCTGAGGTGTGCCTGAGGAAGGTGGAGGAATATCTAGGCTTGGGCGTGACTTACTTCACTATCAATGGCTTCAGTAAAATCAGGGAGCCAGAGTTGGAACTGATAGCTAAGACGGTGATGTCCAGCTTATGAGGGTATATCCCTACGACAGGCACCCTTCTGTGTACGAAGGTCGCTTTGTTGGTTGATGTCCATCTGGGCGTAGGTACCGCCTATATGCTTGATTTTGCAGAAGAGTATTGTGAGAGTAGAGTTTGAGCGTAGTTTAACAGGACACAGAGGACTTATGCCATAAGATGCTCACACCTCTTGATCCCCTACCTGTTGACGTCTTTGGAGTAGGGAAGGTGGGCGAATTCAAGGCGAGGCTTGTAGGAGTAAAGACTCGATTTCACAATCCAAAAAAAGTTTATGGTGCGAACGGAGCAAAGGAATAAGTTTTCTCGGAAGGCTTAATGGGTCTCCACCATAAAATATTTAATGGAGACCCTGTTCCCTACTTTTCTGTGATTCTTACACAAATCAGATGAGATAAAGATTTAAGCCCACTTGAAAGCCCCCTCCAAGTCCTTCCTGTGACGCCAGATACAAGAGGATTAGAACGCGTTAAAGAGTGCTCTTAGTATCTGTCAAAAAGACAAATAAGTCATGTCACCCATAGAAAGGTCTTCAGACATTGGTCGATGCGGCGATTTTGATGGGTACTCGCCTACTCGAGTTCAGGTGTCAAACAATGATGAATGTTTCTCGTCCTCAAATTCGAGCGATTTTCTTGGATCTTGATGACACCCTCATAAATATGAAGAGGGCGTCCCACTTCGCCTTCAACGACACCCTTACACGACACGGTCTTCGTCCCATAAGTTATCGCGAGATGCTGGCTAACTGGGATACCAGCTGGCGAGCGGTGGTTACGAACCTTGTATCTGATAACATGGATGTAGATAAGCTAATGACTGAGATTGGGAAGGAGTACTTCGAGACGTTTTTTAAGATTCATTTAGAGCACTCCACCCTGATGCCTGGAGCGGTCACGACGCTTCAGACCTTGAGGACGATGAAGCTTTTAACGGCGATTGTCAGCCGACGACGACATCGAGTCATTAATGAAGAGCTAGACAAGTTCCAGCTAAGTTCGTACTTCGACACTATCGTGGGTCGTGAGGACGTCGCTCAGTTGAAGCCTGCACCCAACGCACTGACTTTGGCGGCTGAAAGATTAACGATTCCAATTGAACAGTGTCTGATGATCGGTGACAGCCCTAACGACATCAAAGCGGGGAAGGCTGCGGGAACAAAGACTGTCGCTGTGTTGACTGGCCCCTACGCTGTGGAAACGATTTTAATAGAGAAGCCCGATGTAGTGGTAGACAGCATCTCGGATCTGGTGACCGTCCTTATCAGAGACTTCGAATGCGTCGCACTCAACGGCCTAAAGGGGTAACCTTTCAAGCTAAGGAGCTTTTTAGAGTAAAAACGGTTCATTCACGGCAGGCTTTCTCCCACGAATTTATATAATCGACATGACTCTCGATTTAATGGTGCTTCCATGACTAGAAAAAGAATGGACGTCAAAAGTCTCAGAAGATTGCATATGATTTCCGATCCACAGATCTCACATGACGGTAGACACATTGCCTTTGTCCATACCACAATCGACCACAGTGCAAACGACTACGTGAGTAACATTTGGCTGGTTGACTGCGAATCGGGTGAGTTGATTCAATTCACTTCAGGACGGGGAAAAGATCGATATCCGCGATGGTCTCCCAATGGGTTACGACTTCTATTCACCTCTGTGCCTCCAAACAAAGGGATTGAAGACGAGAAGAAGACGCAGCTCTTCGTCATCAACCTTGCAGGAGGCGAGGCGAAGCCGCTGACCAACATCGAGGGCAGCGTTCAGAACCTCCGGTGGTCCCCTAACGGCAGTCATATTCTATTCACATCCCTTGTCGCAGAGCAAAAGACGTCGAAAACGGATGTTAAAGTGGTTACACGCCTACTGTACCGATTCAACGCCAAGGGCTTTTTTAATGGACGACGAAACCATCTCTTCACAATATCCGCGAAGGGTGGAAGACCGAAGCAGGTGACACGAGGAGCCTATGACGTCGACGCTGCGGAATGGCTTGAACATGATCAGCGGATAGCCTTCATCAGCAACCTTAACGCAGATGCTGACCTGACCCGGGACAAGTATATCTACTCCGTTTCCGTGAACGGAGGTGCGCCAGAGTCTTTGACGGATGGACACAAAACCATCACGTCACTCAAACCATCCCCACAGGGGGGTGAGCTAGCTTACATCGGACATGACTATCGCCGGGGATTAGCCACAAATCAGAACCTCTGGATTGTCCCGAACACGGGGGGCGCGTCGAAGAACCTAACTCAAAGATTTGACCAATCCATAGGAGGCTCCTTGTCCAGCGACGTTCGCGTGGTAACCCCTAATCCAAATCCTCAGTGGTCAGCAGATGGCGAAGTCATCTACTTCACCTCGGTCTACAGTGGAGTAGTTGGCTTGTACCGGGTATCTCGGAAAAGTGGAGACGTTGAAAAGGTCTTGGGGGATATCGATCACAGTGTGGAAGCTTGGAGTCTCTCCCGTGATGGGTCGATATCATATACGGTGCTCCAGACTACTGCTCCCATCGAGTTGTGGGTGAAGAAGGGAGGTGTAAAGCGACCACTGACATCCTTCAACAGACGCTGGATTCGAAGCCTCAAGGCCTGTGAGAGTGAAAGGTTCTCTTTCACATCGTCAGCGGGGCATACTGTTGAGGGGTGGTTGATGAAGCCACCTGACTTCGAAGAGGGAAAGAAGTATCCCTTGTTGCTGGAGGTACATGGGGGGCCTCGGGGCGTCTATGGATACAGCTTCATGCACGAATTTCAGGTTCTTGCCGCTCAAGGGTGGGTCATCGTTTACACGAATCCCTATGGGAGCGGGGGCTATGAGGAGGCCTTTCAGGCCGGTCTACCCGGACATTATGGAGAACAGGACTACGAGGACCTCATGGAAGCGATTGATTACACCTTACGGCAATACGATTTCATCGACGCTCAACGCCTAGGCGTGCTGGGCGGGAGCTACGGCGGGTTTATGACGAACTGGATTGTGACTCACACGAACCGTTTTAGGGCAGCGGTGACGATGCGGAGCATCTCCAACTGGATAAGCATGTTTGGGTGCAGCGACATCGGTTGGACCTTCGGCAAATGGGAGATGGGAGGGAGCGTACCCTGGAGCGACGAAGAGGCGTATATGGCGAAGTCTCCCATCCGTTATGTCGAGAACGTTAAAACTCCCACTCTCATCATCCATTCCGAAGAGGACCATCGCTGTCCTATGGAGCAGGCCGAGCAATTCTATACCGCCCTCAAATTCCTCGGTGTGCCAACGGAGCTAGTGCGATTCCCCGGAGAGCACCACGGTCTTTCGAGAGAAGGCAAACCCCAGCATAGAGAAGAGCGCCTCAACCACATAATTCGCTGGTTCAAGACATATCTCTAATCCCCCCACCTCTTCCGCCTCAAACACAAGGGGGACGTTCACTGATTTTCTAAAAAACACATCCTTCTTCAGGTCTTGTATGGTGTTGATGTGTTATCTTTTTGTGGAACGCTGATTTTAAGGTTATTTTCTTGTTTGAGATTGAAATTTGGTTGCTTTGAGGGCGTAACCAAGCTGAGATAGACGAAGATAGCGCGAAAAAGATTTGAACAGAGGGTTTTTCGGGTGGAGAACCTGGGCTATGAGAAGAATATGCAGACTTCTCAGAGTCATAACTTTAAATCGGTTCCTCGTGGAATTCTCGCGTTAACAGGTTAGGCGGATTTATTGTCGTTTCTTCTTGGCGCTTCTTAGACTTTATTGGACACTGAAAGAAGAGACACGTAGAAGGTCGATTTAAAAGGGAGCACGGAAACGTATCGTTTAAAAACTTGTGACATGGAGTTGTCTTGAGAAAGGATGTTTTTTCATGTATTCTTGACGACGGAGTGTCCCCTTCAATGCAGGTACTGTTTTGGTGAAGCATTGAAAGACACAGATGCTGGTTTTCACGGTTTTGACCTTGACTACTCTTTACCCGAGAGGATAGATTATGACCTTGACATGTTGGATCAGTTTTGTAGGCATGATGACGAGTGTGTTCTCATTTTTTATGGAGGAGAACCCTTGCTCTGCGTTGATACAATTAAGCAAATTCTGGATAGAGTCAAGGCCAAGCACTTCATCCTTCAAACCAGCGGTGTGCTGTTACACACTCTAACGTCAGAATACATCAATCGTTTCCACACAATCCTTGTTTCGATTGACGGCGATGAAGCCTTAACCGATTATTATCGAGGAACCGGTACATTTAGAAAAACTATCGACAACCTGAAGTTGATTACCCAAAACGGATTTCAAGGAGAGGTAATTGCTCGGATGACGGTGATGGAGCAGACCGATATCGGCAAGCAGGTTACGTGGCTCGTTGAAAACGATGAGTTCCCGTTTTCATCAGTGCATTGGCAGTTGAACGCTGGTTTTTGGGGCGATTTCTCTCGAAGAACCTTCAAAACGTGGAGTGAAAACAACTATAATCTGGGAATACAAAGTCTTGTGAATTTTTGGGTTCGGTGGATGGAGGAGAAGGGAGTTGTGTTACGGTTTTACCCGTTTCTTGGAATCGTCAGCTCCTTTTTGTTCGATGAACATGAGGCGTTACTGCGGTGTGGAGGGGGCTGGATAAATTATGCCATACAAACAGATGGACACTTGATTCCCTGTCCAACCATGTGGGGAATGAAAGACTATTATTTAGGACATATCCGCCATGCAGACCCATCGAAGTTGAAGAAGGTTCTCGTAAGTGAGCCCTGCACAACGTGCGACATATACTCTGTTTGCGGAGGTCGTTGCCTCTACGCAAACCTTACTAAGCGCTGGAGTGCCGAATCCTATAATTTAGTATGTGGTACCGTTCGAAATCTTGTAGATACAGTCACTAGAGAACTACCGCGAATTAACAAGCTCATTCGAAGTGGACACCTAAGCCTAAACGATTTTTCCTTCATGAAGTATAATGGGTGTGAAATTATTCCGTAACTTTCAAAAACACGGAACATTCCCGTACGTGTTTATGCACATTCAATCAGCTAGAACCTAGCGATTTCTCTACAATCCGTCTTCTGAGCTGTGCTTACAAGTATTTATTGAGCCCTTCTTCGTTAATTTCGACACCTATCCCCGGCTTCTGCGGTACTGGCACGCACCCATCTTTCCCGAAGAGCATGGGCTCTTTAATGAGGAATTGTTGGGTTTTAACAGTAAGCGCTGGCGGCTCTCGAATGTACTCTACGTAGGGGCAGACCCATTCGGGTAACGTTGCAGCTACCTGTAACGATGCAGCGAGATGAAGACATTTATTTGGCCCCAAGGCTACGTGAGGAACAACCATTTTTCCAACCGACTCGGCAATTTGGGCCACCTTCTTAGCGCCCGTCATTCCTATTCGAGAACCGATAGTTATGTCTGTTTCAACAATGTCTAAAGCTCCGCTAAATAAGAGCGACGCGAATTGAAAGATGTCCTGGGAATGTTCGCCTCCCGAGATGTACATGTCCACAGTGTCTGCAAGTTGTTTGAGGCCCTCCAGATCCCGTAGGGGGAGAGGGTCTTCAAAGTAGTAGACGTCTAACGCATCCAGCTTTTTCGCCATCCACATAGCGATTCGACGAGACCAGTGTTTGTAGCTGGGTGACCAGTTATTCTGGTTGCCGTCCACCATGATATCCATATCGGATCCTACCGCGTCACGCACAGCCTTGACGACGGCCAAATCATCCTTGTAGTTAGGTCGGTGGAGGCGCAGTTTAATGGCCCGCGCCCCAAGCTCCCTGAAATCAACGGCTTCCTTCGCATGCTCTTCCGGAGAGTGCAGCTGCGTTGTTGCAATGTAAACTGGAACTCTATCACGATATGCACCTAACAACTTGTAGACTGGCTTGCCCACGGTCTTTCCAATGATGTCCCACAACGCAGTATCCACGCCTCCAAGAGATTCACGTCTCGCAACTCCTCGTCCTCCACTTCTACAAACGTAATCCTGCCAGAACGTCTCAACATACAATGGGTCAAAACCTACTAAGACTTCCTTTAGTTGATTGAGGTCAGTCTCGGAGAGTCTTCCCGGGCCTATTCCTGTTATGCCTTCATCAGTATGAATTTTAATAATTGAGAAACCCATAGTCTTCATCGGCTCAACGTCTGGCATCCCCCAAGCGGGTTGCCACGCTTCAGGCAGAATAACTGGTTTAATGTTTCTAACGACTTTAATATCGGTTATTTTCATGGCTACTCAACATCTTTAACGCTAAAACCTCATCCTTTCTAGTATCTAATTGTTTATACAAATTTATCTACTCTTCGTTTATCAACGAGGAGGACTGAGAAGAGCTGTTAAGAAAGTTTTCATCTTGTGTGGTGACCTTCTCATCCTCAGAGAACGAGGCTTGACAGAAACGTGGGAGACATCTCTCCCCTTAACTCGATGCTATGACTGTGATGAATGGTGCTCCGGCCGGGATTCGAACCCGGGTCACGAGCTTTCTCCTATATGTGTCGAGAGGCTCGAATGCTTAACCTGACTACACTACCGGAGCCTTCAGCATTAACTCTGTTAGGAAATATATTACTTTATTGTCTTACTACGCCCCGTTCTTTAAAAATCTCTAGGTCTAAAAACATAAAACCTTTACAAAAAAAAAAACGATTAAAAAGAAAAAGGTGGAGGGATAGTGTGTGCTCTTAGTAAGGAGGCATTCCGCCCATTCCGCCTCCTCCTCCAGGTGGCGGTGGTGGGGACTTCGCGGAGGCGATGACGTCGTCGATTCTAAGAATCATTGAGGACACTTCGACAGCTGATTTGATGGCTTGCACTTTAACGGAGAGGGGATCCAACACAGCGTCGTCCATCATGTTTACCACGTCGCCTGTGAAGACGTTGATGCCCTTCCACATTCCGTCTTTTTCTTCGTGGGCAGCTCTCAGAGCGACCAAGATGTCTATGGGGTCTAATCCGGCGTTATCGGCTAAAGTGATTGGGATGATCTCTAAGGCGTCGGCAAAGGCCTCGATGGCAAGTTGTTCCCTGCCCCCGATTGTGGATGCGTACTTGCGGATTCGCTTTGATAACTCTGCTTCGATGGCCCCGCCTCCGGCAACAATTTTATTATTTTTCACAATATCGACCATCACGGATAGCGCGTCGTTTAGTGCTCTTTCAACTTCATCAATTAATCGTTCTAATCCTGCGCGAATAAGTATCGAGACTGCCTTTGGGTTTTTACAGTCTTCGATGAAGACCATCTTGTCGTCTCCAATCTTTCTCTCTTCGACTAATTTGGCTTCACCGAGGTCACTTGAGGTGAGGTCGTCGAGGTTTGTTACTAAACTTGCACCCGTGGCCTTGGCGAGCTTTTCCATATCCGAAGACTTTATTCGCCTTACTGCCAAAGCGCCTCCCTTTGTGAGGAAATATTGGACGACGTCGTCGATGCCTCTTTGACAGAGGACGACGTTTGCACCGGCATCCAAAATCTTGTTAGTCATCTCTTTAAGCATTCGAGATTCTTCGTCGAGAAAGGCCTTCATTTGAGCTGGGTCTCGTATCCTTATTTCAGCGTCCATTTCCGTCTTCTCGACTTCTAGTGCGCAATCGATAAGAGCGATTTTAGCGCTTTCGATGCGTTTAGGCATGTCAGAGTGAACTACTTCCTTATCGACTATTATGCCTTGAATCAACTTCGAGTCCAGAAGGCTTTTTCCAGTTTTCTTGATCACTTGGATGTCATCTTTGTCAGCGGTCATCCCAGCACTTTTTTTCTCAGTCACTTGTTTCACTGCATCAATCGCGATGTCAGCGAAGAGGTTTCCCGCTTGGCCGATGACTTTACTTCTCATTGATGTTTTAACAATATTCGTGAGAGTCTCCCTGTCATTGAGGTCGACGTCGACGGCGACAGAATTAAGAATTTTAATTACTTCCTCTGCAGCCTTTCTGTAGCCAGCCACAATTGTTGTGGCATGAATGTTTTTGTCGAGAAGCTCTTGAGCCCTTTTGAGGAGGTCTCCAGCTAAGATGACGGCAGTTGTGGTTCCATCTCCCACCTCAGCATCCTGCGTCTCAGCAACTTCCACAATCATCTTGGCAGCTGGGTGTTCTACGTCAATCTCCTTGAGGATTTCATGTCCATCGTTTGTTATAGTCAGGTCTCCAAGGCTGTCAACGAGCATTTTATCCATTCCTCGAGGACCTAACGTGGCTTTAACCACTTCGGCAACGACTTTAGCAGCTTGAATATTGGCGTACTGCGCTTGCTTTCCTTTTCTTCTGCTGGATCCTGCCCTGAGAATGAGGATGGGTTGACCAGCTAAATTACCTATACTTGCAGACACTTAATTTTCCTTCCTAAAAATATGTAATTGAATGAAAAAAACAGTTTCACACTAATATAAGTATATTTCGAAATCCTATCTATAACTAAAAAATAGTACGTTATCTTGTTCAAGTGAACGAGGGCTTAGAAAAAACACGATTCTGCCTGACGGATTTGCGTACTTTATTTAAGAATCTTTGTAGCGGCAATGCGAATGTCGACGTCTTTAACAGTTTTTCTGTGAGCGTGTCGCGTAAAGTCTAGGGCTTCTTTGGCTATCCTTACTCCTACCTCGTCTAGAACTTTTCGAAGTTCTTGAGCAGCTCCTTCGCTTACTCTTTCTGCTCCTCCTCTTTTAATTAGTCGGTGCATTGGAGCAAGTTGCAAATCTCCACCTTTTGGCATATAAACCACATCCTAATTAAACTGTTGTCTTCACTCTTATAGTTTATTACCCAACTAGGTTCATTGGATAATAGTATATCGGTGAAAGACCTTATTAATATTTGAGGAAGTTTAAGATGAGACCTCGGTGACGCCTCTGAAAACAAAATTTCTTACAAACCTGTTTTTAGGAGTCTCAACCACTTCGAAAACTTTGATGCATGAGCTACTTTTACATCATTGTTATATGGGCCTCAACCCTTATGTAGCGTCAAAAGAGGTAGACGGTGAGAACGGTGGAAACTAAGAATGATCAGCTTGAATGCGTGATGAGGACATTACGAGAGTGTTGTGGCGTCATCGCAGCAAGACTTCTGTCAGAGGAGGAAAAGCAGATGGTTCTTGACCTTGAAAAGAACGTAGAAGAGAAAATTGTCTTCGGAATGTGTAAATCCCTGAATGAGGGTATGAGAGTTGCCCTTCAGATGGAGTTTACTGTTGCCATGGTTATCCAGTCGTCCAAATTTCCGTACCCCCATCACCCCCATGTAAGCATGAAGTGTGACGATCAGGTCATAGGGGAACTCATTACAGACGTTGGAACGCTGGAGGAGCTGAAAAAAAACTCTCATAACTTCTTCCTCTGGGAAAACTTCGTAGTCTACGTGAAGCGGCTTCCGAAAGACCCCTCTGGGAGGAGTAAACTTCGGTTCATATACCCTTCTAGAGAGGCTATTCAGCTTCAAGGTCTCCTTAGCATCAAATGTAGCGCCTTTGGAACGCCCTCAACAGAAGGGGATGTCCTAATCAAGAGAATGTTAGATGTCTCATCTGAAGAAGGTGTAGTCGGCACCTGTTTAGTGAGCTTCATTCTAGCGAAGTAGCGTCACTCATCTTCAGGAAACCACCTACATCAAGTTTCATTGAATTTGAGAAGAGAGGTCGTCTATGGACGTTAAAATACGACGTCACGTATGAAACAATTACAAACGGTTGAGACAGATTTAGGATTGGGAACTGGCTTAACCTAAATTCATGGTTCCGTTCCTTCTCTAAGGGAAGCCCGTTCTCAACGCAAAGTGTTCAGAAGAATGGGTTGATGAAGTTAGTGGTTGACGCTCCAAGATGGAGAGCTTTGAGGAATTCGGTAACGTATAAGAGGATTACCAACACGATTCCGTTCAGGACGTACCACGCGTGTTCTAGTTTTCTAGACTTAATCCATGTCAAGTTGCCTGTTTTTATTACGTCGCCTAATAGGTGAGTCGCAATTCCTAAGGTGAAGGCGTTGTATGAGTTGATTAGAAGAATAGGGGAAACCTTGTAGCTAAATAACGGGATGTAGAGAAGTAGGGGTCCTAGCAGAGAGTGCGTGAGAGGATTTCGGTGGCCAAATCCTGAGATAACTCTGTCAATGGTCCAGTCTATGTCAGGAAAAAGGGCGCCTAACATTGTCGTAAGACAGTAAAAGGCGAAAAATGGAGATAATAAGAGTTCAGGAGTGCGGGAGAGATATTTAACGCTGAGAACGTACAGGGGAATCGCCAGCATCAAATGGCCTTTACCCCGCATTGAGACGCAACACCTCTTCTCTTTTGGTATCAGCCCTATTTCTTCCTACCCTAAAAGGCTTCTTATGTAGTTCTACTCAGCGTCTCGATGGAACGGAGCATGTCAACGATTCAACCGGCTCTCCACTCATTTGGATAAACGAGTCGTAAACGTTCAGGTGAATAATGAGAAATTCTCATTCTTTCAGTTACATTGAGCACAGGAGATTGGGTCTTCAAACAAGGAGGAAATCAATGAGAAAGATTAAATTGAGGATAACCGCCTTCATTAAATTGCCGGGGTAGCTCAGCCTGGTTAGAGCGCTGGACTCATAGAGATAAACGGGCTCTTCCATCTGGAGAAATCCAGAGATCCGGGGTTCGAAAGCAAAAAGCCGAAATGCCCCGCCTCGGCACTAACCTTTAACAACGACCATTCACGTGTGCCCATACAATCATTTATGCGATGTCGCCTTGCTCGCAAGTAGCTAGAAGCCTCTTTTTCACTGTGACCATAGAACACACCGCGATTTCCAGATTCTATCTTAAACTGAATGGAATAGGGTTTTTCTACGAATTCCAGAGATTTTGCTTGATATTTCTAGATGTCCTGTCGGGTCTTGGATAATGGTTTTTTTACTCTCGTCTCTGCTTTATATCGAATTCCGGGAAGTCCTTCAGCCTCTCTGCCATCGTCCTCAACCGTTTATCCACGAGGTAGTTGATAGTTCCTTCTTCGAAGGTGCCGTCGGGTTGCCTCTTACCCGCCCGTTCTCCCGTGAGAACCTCCATGCCTTGATTAATGGTTTGTATTGGATAGATGTGGAATTTACCCTTTTGCGCAGCCTCTACTACTTCCTCCTTCAGCATGAGGTTTTGTACGTTACTTGCGGGTATGAGAACGCCCTGCTTCCCCGTAAATCCCTTGGCTTTACAGACCTCGAAGAACCCTTCAATCTTCTCGTTCACGCCGCCGATTGCTTGTACTTCTCCCTTTTGATTCACAGAGCCCGTGACAGCGAAACTCTGAGTGAGGGGGATACCTGAGAGGGCGGAGAGGATGGCGTACAACTCGGTGCTGGAAGCGCTGTCACCATCTACCATGCCATAACTCTGTTCGAAGACGAGGCGGGTGGTGAGGCACAGAGGCTTGTCTTGGGCGTACTTGTCCGTCAGGTAGCCGCTTAAGATCATGACGCCCTTGGTGTGAATGGGGCCACCGAGTCGGGCTTCGCGTTGGATGTCGATGACGCCGCCCCGTCCCAGCCCGATGCTGGCGGTGACGCGGGAGGGAGCACCGAAAGCGAAGTTGCCGAGGCTCATGACGGAGAGGCCGTTCACCTGACCCACGGCCGAGTCCTCGGTGTCGATGAGGAGGATGCCTCGTTGGATCATCTCTTGAATTCGTTTTTGTATGAGGTTGGAGCGGTAGGTTTTCTCTTCGATGGCCTTCTTAACGTGTTGATCGCTGATGTAGGTTGAGTCGTCTTGTGTAGCATAGAAGTTGGCTTCTCTAATGACGTCAGCAACTTCAGCAAATCGCGTGGAAAGTTTCTCTTGATCCGCCGCCAGTCTGGAGCCGTACTCAATTGCTTTGGCTACTCCCGAGGTGTCGAGGTGTTTCAGTTTGTCTTTTCTGCAGAAAGTGCAGATGAAGGCCGCGTACTTTCGCATGTTCTCGTCGGTTCGATCCATTGTAATGTCGAAGTCCGCTTTTACTTTGAAAAGCTCCCGGAAATCCACATCCAGAGCAAACAGCTGTTGATAGAGGGTGGGTTGCCCTATTAAGATCACCTTAACGTTCAGGGGAATCTCTTCAGGTCGCAGACCTTTCGTGGTAATGAATCCCATGCGTTCTCCCGCCTCCTCGATTCGGATGCACCTGTTCATCAACGCTCTCTTCAAGGAGATATAGGAAATGAGGTTGCGTAACAAGTCCTCCACAGGCAGCACCAAGTATCCACCATTGGCGTTATGGAGGGATCCTCCGCGGATCATGGTGAAGTCCGTAGTTAAGACGCCGAATTGGGCTTCCTTCTCGATTCTTCCGAAGAGGTTTTGATAGAGGGGATTTTGTTCCATAACCACTGGTGCCCCCTTAAGGTTAGCATTGTCAACGACTACGTTCACCTCGTACTTTCTGAAAGGTATCTCCCTCAGCCATGGAGCGGGAAAGGGAAGTTGAGGAGAGGATTTGGGCTTTTGTATGAATTGAGTGAGGTTCTCCAGGATGTCGTCTTGCATCTCTTTGATGTAAGATGTTACTTCGGTTAAAACCTGATATTTTTCAGTTAAGTCGGAGATTAAGTGGCCGATGGTATAGAGGGCGACTTCTTGATTCAATTTCTGCAGCTCCTCGTTACCCTTTTTCTCGAAGCTTCGTAGCTGCCTCATAGCGCTTCTCAACTCTCCGCTTAGCTTCTCCCGTCTTCTCTCTATTTCTTCCCTTACCTGTGGCGTCAGAGCCATGATTTCCTCGCCACTCATCGGTCGTCCCTCGATCAAGGGAACCATGAGTAGTCCCCTAGCTGAACTTTGAAGGAGGAATCCAGCTTCTTGAGCCCGTTGATTGAGTTGTGCAAAAAGCGTTCTCCGCTCTTCCTCGACGTATCTTATAGTTTCCTCCCTTTTCGTGGCGTAATCCTCGCTTTCAAAGGCCTTAGGCAGCTCTCTTCGAACCTCGTCGATAAAGGATTTCACGTCCTTCTGGAATTCTCTTCCCTGCCCGGGAGACAGCTTAATTGCCCTAGGCTCATATGGTTTACTGAAGTTGTTGACATAGCACCAGTCAGAGGGAACTGGTTTCGCTTTAGCCAGCTCCTCCAGAAAATCTTTTACTACAGTTGTCCTACCGGTTCCTGAAACACCGGCCACATAGATATTAAAGCCTTGTTCCTTAATTTCTAAACCAAATAGGAGTGCTCGAACTGCCCGCTCCTGACCAATAATCCCCTCAAGCGGCGTCAATTCTTCAGTGGTTTCACAATGCATAAATATCGAGTCGGATACCCGTCTCAGCTGTTCAACACGTAACTCTTCTACCACTTTTATTCACCTTTTAAAGGACATTTAATGTTGATATAACCAAATATGGTACATGTGAAATTCGTCTTTTAAACGTTTCACCTTCATGTATCTGTGTTGTAGGAACTTCATCAGGCCTTAGGGTTCGACGTCTCACACATGAAATTGCGCTCTTCCAGAAGAATTTAGTTTTGAGACGAGGTGGAATACGCGGTGGCTCCGCGTGTTTAGGAATCAAGACTTTCGGTGTTGAAAAAATCTTTTAAGGTAGAGTTGTCTGTTAAAGAAAGTCGATTATAATTATGAGAAAAAAATCGTTAACGCGTTTCACTTTCTTCATATGCTTCTTCCTTTTGTTAGCGTTTTTCCCTTCTCACTCGCAAGCCCAACCATCCGATGAAAGGATCATTTCAGGTCGAGTTCTTGACGACGTAACTAATCAACCAATCATCAACGCAACCGTTTCGGTTTGGGACACCTTTCGTAGGCTGCCCTCTCAATGGCAATTTGTTGAGACAGAACTGACGGATGGTGAAGGCAAATTCAACTTATCGGTCAGTGATGGGACTTCCTATCGCGTATACGTTTACTACGATGATTTAAGTTCTCCCGGCTTTGACTTCGTTCCCTCATTCACGGACTTGACCCGTTCGGATGAAAATGCGGCGCTCACCTTTAGGCTAATGCCAGCGGCCTCCATACTTTTTGAAGGAAACCTATGGTTTGTGGAGTCGACGGAACCTTCTAATCGCTTCTCTTTCATCATCGTCGAGGAAGAGACTGGCTCGGTGAATGATCGAGGATACGTTTCTTTTTATGGGACCTCACCCCCTAACATCGACTTTCTCAATACGTCTTCGAACCACGTCATCGTTCCCTTGGAGAAGGCGATTCAAATCGAGGTAAATGCATCTGTCGTGGTTTCAAACGAAAGAAGCAACAAATACTTTGTGATTGACGATGTTGACGCCTTCAACTTAAGCAGAGGTGAATTGATGCGAATGGACATTGGAAAGTATACATTGCCTGTAAACTATGATGACGTGGAAGACCAAGTGGACGCGACAACTCAGCTTCTTGAAGAACTAGATGAGAAAGGCTTCTACACTGTCGCTGAAAAAGAGGATTTGGCTCGTATTACCAGCCTTCTAGAGCTTGCCGGAACAAAAATCGACAGCCTTCAATACAGTCAAGCATACACCGATCTGCGAGAATCATACCTTGTTAACCGGGTTCTCAGTGAAAGGCTTGAATCCTCCTATGCAAACGCTGTTGGATCCGTTGCTATCCTAACTTTTTTTCTAGCGTTAACATCCTTCACCCTCTCGCTTCTCTTCTTCGATAAGGTATCAGTCAAATATGCGACATATCCCCTCTTTTTCACAGTCCTCTTCGCTCTCTTCTATTCAGTCTATCCCGGATGCCGATTGATTCCGCCTTTAAACCTCTTGACCTACGTGTTTTTAGCCTTAGGTGGCGTAGCTTTCCTGTCTCTTCTTCTCCAAAAAATATTAAAAGATAAAGTCATCTCCACGTTTTCTATCTCAAAAAGAAATCTCCGGCGAAGAAGAAACCGCTTCATCCTTACCACTATGACCATCATCCTCTTAGTTATGAGTTTTGTCTCCTTAACCTCCTTCTCTACAGGATATGGCTTCACAACCCAGCGGCATTCCCTTCTACAGGTTCATTCTTCGGATAGACTCTTTGTACAAGAGCTCCAACCAGCTACTTCAACCTCGATATTCACCTTTGTCCCTCTCAACCCCTCGTCCATTGATTTAATTCTAGAAAAACCGGAGGTTCTTTTGGCTGCCCCAAAGGCGGAAAACCAGCCACAGCTAGGCTCCCTCGGAAGTCTATTCGTTCCAACAACTTCGCAACGTACCTCGGTATATGGCGTGATCGGGATTCAGCCAAGTGCAGAGGCTGAACTGACCGGAATCGACAGCCTCGTAGTCGACGGTCGCTTTTTGAGAGATGACGATGAAAACGCAGTTCTCATCAGCGTCGATTTAGCCGAGAACATGGGTGTTGAAGTCAACAGTACCGTAAGTCTACAATATGGGCCTGCTATACAAGTTACAGTTGTTGGATTGTTTGATTCAGACAGCTTCAGGCTCACAAAGGATATCGACGGAAAAGATTTTGCCCCCTCAAGACTTCGGATAACCGATCCCGAATTTCCCCCCGTGAAAGGAGCTTGTGACCCCAATGAAGTAGTCATAATGACCTTGGAGGACGCCACTGACTTCTATGGTTTATCTCTTTCAAGAATCAACATATTAATTGAGGCGCCTGATGAAACCGCGTCCTTAGCAAAGAAGTTGGCTCTTGAGCAAGGCTTCTCGATTTGGTATTCGGACGGAACAGGCTTGTATGAAGCCTCTGTTGCACCGTTTTTTGAAGAGAGAGGCGCGTTCATTTTTATTCCATGGATCATCGTGATTCTGAATGTTTTGATGACGATGATGAACAGCGTCTTCGAGTACCGAAAAGAAGTCTCAACCCTCTCAGCCATAGGCTTAAACCCAACGGACATCATGGGATTATTCATTGCTGAAGCCGCTGTCATCGGCTTCTTAGGTGGAGGACTTGGGTATTTGATGGGAATAAGCAATTATAAAGTGATGTCAATGCTGTCCATAACCGTTGAAGTCCGACCAAAGATTTCCGCGGTTTGGAGCTTTGCCTCCATCCTCATCTCTGTCTCCGCAGTCCTCGTCGGCGCGTTAGCAGCCCTGAAGTATTCGGTTGACATCACTCCTTCGACGCTTCGGCGGTGGACGATTGATGAGCCCCATGCAATGGGTACGCCATGGGTTTTCAAAGTCCCCGTTCAAGTTCAAGCGAACAAATTGGATTCTTTGTTCGAGTACGTTACCGCGCGTTTTCGACGACATCTCCTTGTGCGAAGCATCAACGATGATGAAGGCCAAATACGGTTCTCGAGCGAAGACTCTCCGGACGCATTCACGCGGATAATTGACTTCCATTATCTTCTGGGAAATCGATCGAATGTTGGCTCCTTACCCTTTCAACTTGTTGCAACAAAGGGAAAAGATGAGGACACCTACTCCTTTGAAGTCATCTGTAAGGGAGCGGAGAATACCGTTAAAGACACGGTTAGCTTTATTCGGATGGCTATCATCGAGTGGAGTTCTGATCAGAATCGTAGTTAACTGCTATTTCTCCTCTTCGTCTTCTCAATTTTTCCATCTCTCACCCAAAAAATTGCGTCGCTCACATCGATGATTTTCATATCGTGTGTGGCGGCAATTATCGTCACACCCCTCTCTTGATTCAGCTCCTTCAAGATGTGTATGATCTCCAGTCCCGTATTGAGATCCAGATTCCCTGTGGGCTCATCTGCCAGAATGATGTCAGGGTCATTTGCTAACGCCCTCGCGATGGCCACTCTCTGCTGTTGACCCGCTGATAATTCCATTGGTCGATGGTGTAATCTTTCACCCAGACCCATCTGTTCCAGCATTTCAACGGATCGATTTTCCCTCTTTTCACGAGAGACCCCGGCGAAAATCATGGGTAGAGCCACGTTTTCTTGGGCGGTGAGAACTGGTATAAGATTAAACGTCTGGAAGATGTAGCCTACTCGGTGACACCGAAGCCATGCCAACTCGTATGCGTCCAGCTTGGCTATGTCGATTTCGTCAATGAACACCTGTCCTTTTGTGGGTCGATCGAGCCCTCCGATCATGTTGAAGAGGGTTGTTTTTCCCGAGCCAGAGGGGCCAACAATTGAATTATATTCGCCGCGTACAATCTGTATGTTTACATCGTCCAGTGCCTTCACCGTGAATCCACCTACCTCGTAGTGTCGTATGAGGTTTTGAGTTTCAACAATATAATCGGTCATGGTTCTTACAACATCCAATTTTTGTATGCGTCTCTTTAATAAATATGACTTCTGTTCATGAACTCAAGTTGATTTCAATTCCTCTGACTATACCGGTGATCACTTCTGCTCTTCAGGTGATGGTTTATCATCTTTCCTGTTTCATCGTGGGTGTATTTTTCAAATGTTGTGTCTCAAGGCTTCTACGGGGTTAAGTCGTGCTGCTCTCAGCGCGGGATACATGGTTGATATTACGCTGAGGAGTACGGAGAGCCCCGTCGATATTGCTAGGTAACGTAGGATTGCCTCTAACGGCGTGAAGCTGAGGGCGTTGATGCCTAATTGGACGCTGCTTGAAGCTATTGCCGTGATGGTTCCGAAGGAGAAACCTAATACGCCTCCTACTGCACCGAAGATCAAGGATTCTATCAAGAAAAGCTTCATCACGTGTTGGTCCATTGCGCCGAGGCACTTCATGGTTCCTATTTCTCGGTAGCGTTCGTAGATTGCGATTAAATTTGCGTTAATCAACCCGATGCCGCAGACGAAGAGGGAAACTATAATCAGCCAGAACTGATAAGCCTCCATCGTGCTTCCCATGCTACTCATATACGTCGCTAAGATCACGTTCGTCATTTCAAGGTGCGTTAACAGTGAGATTCCCAGAGCAATGGATCCCACTAAGATGATTGATCGTTTGAGACGTTTCCGAATCTGCTCAAGGCTCATCCAGAAGGCTTCTCGAAAGGGAAACTCCACTCTTTTTCCTTTACCTCGAAAGCTTGTCCTATTCAAGCCAACGCACTTCCCCACTTCCTCTGTCGAGCGGACGCTTCGTGTAGGGTGGAGTATATGGGGCCCCTTGGTGTTAAGACACTCTTCTTCAATTGTATCGCGTTCACTCTAAAACCACCAAACTCCCTGTCACTCCAGTCGGAGACCATTTCGACAAGAGCGTCTCGATTTCTTCCCGAAGAAACCCTAGCAACCGTGATGTGGGGCGAGAAGCCCCTTCGATCCGACTTGAACCCAATCCCCTTGAGCTTTTCTTCAAGCTGATTAAACGCGTTGAGAAGCTCTACGTTCCCTCTCTCAATACCTACCCAGACAATGTTCACCCGCCTCAGGTTAGGGAATACGCCGACACCCTTCAATTCAACGTCGAATGGGTAAAACTTGACCTCATCCAACAATTTACCGACTTTCTCAACTCGATTGCGTGATATGTTTCCCAGAAACCGGAGAGTGATATGGATGTTCTGTGCTTCGATGAGTTTTACGATGGCGCCCGTGGTCGTTAACGCCGTCCCTAACGTAAGGACGTTATCCAAAATCTTCGTGTCAACAATCTCCACCGCGACAAAGCAGCGGATGTCTCCATCAGCCGTCGTTCTATTCCTCAAGATCTCCGCACCCTTTCAGTCAAATAGATTTATTTAGCTCTACTAAATCTTTTCCCATTAGATCCACAGAGTGAGGTAATGGTGATTAAAACTTGAGTCCCAAACAAAAGGATTTTTCGAATGATTCATGGAGGGCTTCGAAGTGACAATTAGCTTAGGTGACGTTAAACTGTTTCTCATAGATTTAGATGGCGTAGTCATTAAAGGAAGCTCGCCTATCAAAGGGGCTGTTGAGGCGGTTAAACTGCTTCGCAGCACAGGAGCACGTTTGATGTTCCCAACGAATAATTCGACTAGAAGTCGAGTGGAGCTAACAGGATTGTTAAAGAAGGTGGGGATTAATGTGCCAATCGAGGATCTGATCACCACCGCTTACTGCGCTGCTCAATACGCCTTGGATAAAAGCTGGAAACGCGTCTATCTCATCGGAGAGAGAGGGCTTCACGAGGAGTGTGAGGCTGCAGGGTTAACCGTAGTGGACGAGGACGATGAGGTTTGCGATGGGGTGATGGTCGGCTTGGACAGAGACTTCACCTATAAGAAGCTTACCGCCGCCCTGAAATTCCTTCAACGTGGCGCCGTATTCGTAGCCACGAACACTGATTCTACACTTCCAACAGAGAAAGGGGAGATCCCTGGGGCAGCATCCATGGTTGCTGGACTCGAAGCCTGCTCCAAAGAGAAGCCGATAATCGTATTGGGAAAACCCAACACCCATCTCCTAGAGTTAGCCTTGGAACGGGCCGGTCAATCGCTGGATGTATGCTGTGTTGTCGGAGACAGACCTGAGACCGACATCGCCACGGCTCGGAACGCAGGCTGTTTAAGCATTCTCGTGTTGACGGGAGTAGCAACTCAGGAGAGCCGGGAGGCGTATCCTTCACATCAAAGACCCGACCTTATCTTCCCCACTCTCATCAAGGCTGCCCGTCAATACGCACACCTCCTTAATATGTGAATGATACAGAGTTAAAACGTTGAAGAGAGGATGAGCTAAAAAGTTCTCATCACGGTAGTCCCCTATACACTTTCAATAAATCTCTTTTCACCACGCTTATCGAAACCTACAAATAAGGTCACTGCAAAACAATCAGTAACCCAGATAGCATGGGCCGGTAGTTCAGTTGGTATGAATGCCTGCCTCACGCGCAGGAGGTCGTGGGTTCAAGACCCATCCGGCCCACCACCTTTCCACTCAAGAAACTCTGTGAAAACTGCTTAATGGT
>JAZFSF010000002.1:0-3803 GCA_036446055.1 Bathyarchaeia archaeon
ACGGGTGCACCTTACGCCTTAATCGAGGGGTCTCGAGGATGCCAGCATCGATGTACCTTTTGTTCGCAGTGGTGCCATTGGCAGGGAACGTGGAGAACGAAGTCTCCTCAACGCATCGCAGACGAAATGGCTTTTTGCTATACCAATTATGGAAGCCGATTTCTTTGGTTGACCGATGACAACTTCGGTTTCGGTGAACGCGCGAATCAACTTGCTGACGCCCTCATCCGAAGCGGGGTTTCTGATGATTTGATGTGGTTTACTCAAGCACGATGTGACGACGTTATCAAACATAAAGACTTGTTGCCCAAATTACGGAAATCTGGTCTTCGCTGGATCCTGTTAGGTGTAGAAAACTCGAAAGAATCAACGCTGAACACGTTCAGGAAGAACCTGACTGCGGAAGACGCCAAAGAAGCGGTAAAACTCTTGCAAGCGAACGACATTTTCGCACAAGCGATGTTCATAATAGGCACTCGCGAAGATACCGCTGACTCCATTGCGAAGTTACGGGTTTTTGCAAACGAGTTAGATCCAGACTTCGCCATATTCGCAATCCTCACACCCTTCCCCGGAACCGAATTATACGACGAGGCCAAACGAAATGGCTGGATCGAGGACTGGAATTGGGCTAACTACGACATGGTGCATACGATAATGGCAACAGAAACCCTGTCACGGAAGGACGTACAGGAAGAACTCTACAAATGTTTTAAAAGCTTTTATGGGTCTTGGAAGAGACGCTTTCGAGGCCTTTTTTCCAGAAACGAGTTGAAGCGACGAATTTACTGGTACATGACGGGGCAAGGCATCATCAGTCAACTTAAAACGCTTTTTGAGGAGTAAATTATCTTCCCTACCAGTACCCACACGACTGTACTCCGCACGCAGCACATACCTTTGTATGCTCACGTTGAGAGAGCGTCATGCGCGAGAAAATCCAGAAAACCATCAAGGCTAAAAGATATACCTCAAGCGCAAAGTTGCTTTTCAATGCGTTCACCCCCAAAAGAAGAAGAAACGCCCCCACCACAAATACGACATTCAACAAAAAATGGATTGTGCCACTGCTTCCTTTGAAGAGATGATACTGAAGTAACCCACACACAACCCCCCCTACGCCAATCCCAAACGCATATCCTCCTGCCTCACCCACACCGAAACCAAGGAAAAAATATGAGAAACAACCGATGAGAGTTATCACCCCACCCGTGACTAGACCCATGCAGCCCGCACAATACGTAGCATCCTCAACATGTAAAACGTGTGTCGAAAAAACTCCACATGTAGGATGGTGCCCCCTAAACATGACCGTTGTTCTCCTGACGCTGGCTGGCTCTGTCTTATCCACAGCCTCATCCTGACTTCGAAAATGAAGTAATCGTGCACACCGAGAAGGAAAGACGCCAATCATCATACCTAGCAGGCAGATTCCAGTAAATATCAGACCCGTCGCCTGTGTTTGTAGGGGAAACGTTATCCTCGAAAGTGTGGCGGTGAAAGTCAGTACGACGAGGAGTCCTAAACCCAACAGAGAAAAACCGATATATCCTACTGAAAGAGCGTCAAATGATGTTATGGACGGCTTATTCAAAATAGTTTCCTTCGAAAATCTTGACTAACTGTGTATCTGGAAGTCCTTCTCTTAAGAGTCTTTTCGGAGAGCAGTCATTCTCACTCTTCCAGCACTGCAAACAATGCGGACGCACTCAGATTCACATCCAACCTGAGAGAACGTAGTTTGAGGAAGCGAGGAACAGAGACTGGTGAGCAGAAGGCGTCCATAACCAAAAAAAAGCTTGACAACATCCCTTCATAGCTTTAGAACAAGCCGAAATACTGGTACCACTCAGGAGGATAGAATCCCTTATCTGAAAAGGGATTAAATGCCACGCTTCTGTACTATCTTTATTCGACAACTAGAAAATGAGGGCGTCCTTTGGCAGATACTCATCGACCGATCCGGCACCTACAGACAGTGATCTTATTCGCGGTCATACTGTTCAGTATTTCGTCATCCTCACTACTCGTCGTATTGTCTGGAGCGACAGCGGTTGCCTGTGCGTTCTGGAGAGTCTCTTTGGCGAGTTTGATTCTCGGGTTAACGAAGCTTCTACGTAACGGAGGAAAAGGCGTCAATCTTGATAAGGGGCTTCTCATGTATTCGCTTGTTTCCGGCATCTTACTCGCGGTTCACTTCCTTCTTTGGATGGAATCATTGTTCCTCATCCCTATCGCGGTAAGTACAACCGTCGTGGTGACGTATCCCCTCTTTTCCCTACTCATCGATCATTTTATCTTTAAGGAAAGCATCGGGACTTTTCAAGCCCTTGGACTCATAGCTGGTTTCATAGGAGTTCTCCTCTTCTTGCATCCACAGGTCTTGACGGGCTATGAGTATCATGGCGTCTTGTTGGCTTTTGGTGGAGCATTGGGAGCAACAGGCTATTTTAGTATCGGTCGATTTGTTAGACGGAAAACTGATGTACTGAGTTATACCATGTTCACTTATGCGAGTGCTTCCATTTCCCTTCTCGCGTATGCCTTACTCCGCAACGAAGACATTTGGACATTTCCACCGCAAACGTATATCTTCTTCCTCCTACTCGCGGTTCTGCCGATGATCGGTGGACATACACTGATCAACTACCTTCTAAGATACATGAAGACTAGTGTCGCAACATCCATCGCGTTAGGTGAGCCTATAGGCGCCTCCCTTCTCGCCCACTTCTTTTTACAGCAACAGATAGACGGGCCTCAAGCATTAGTCATGACCTTAATTCTATCTTCAATAGCGTTAACAATCTCTCGAGAGGTAAAGAAGGACACACCCGCAACACATTAATCCCAAGACACCGCCCACAACGAAACTATTACATTCCCACGAAGAATCATTTTACATGGAACATATCGATGCAACTCAATCTAACGTCCCTTCTGAACGAAAACTTTGTAGCTAGCTAATCAGACTCCCTCTGAACCGAAAGACATCATCAATGAGAAGTATTTAATACTCCATAACCCAATCTTTTATGACGTTTCTGAATAAAGGAGTTTAACTGAATGGAAATTCCTCAACAAGATCAAGACCTTCTACGCGGTGTCATTGACCTCCATATCCACACGATGCCCAGTGTCTTCGACAGACCCTTCGATGCTTTAACGTTATCACGTCAAGGAAGGGCTGTCGGGTACCGAGCGATCCTCTTTAAATGCCATCATGCCATCAACGCTGACTGCATGTACATAGTACGGAAAACCATCCCCGGTATCGAGGCTTTCGGCGGAGTCGTCCTCAACTACGCTGTTGGTGGCTTCAATCCTGCAGCCGTCGATGCAGCCATCGGCTTGGGAGCCAAGGAGATATGGATGCCCACGATGAACGCGGCTAATCATGACAAAGTCTTCGGTAAACCTGAGTACCTCTGGCATAAGCGAGTGATAGAGTCCAAGAGGACACATGTACCCGCTAAAGGACTCACCATACTCGCCGACGGTGAAGTCATAAAAGAGATTCATGAGATTTTAGGACTAATCGCAGACGCAGATATCGTTTTGGGGACAGGTCACATCTCTCTTGAGGAGGTTTTTGCCCTTATCAAGGCAGCGAAGGACGAAGGTGTCAAGAAGATTCTGGTAACCCATCCCGAATGGGAGGCTACGACATGGTCCATAGAGGATCAGATGAAGATGGCTGAGATGGGCGCAGTAATGGAACACTGCTTCAACGCTCTGATGCCATTCAGAAAGAGCTACGACCCCACGCTCATGGTGGAGGCCATACGGCGTGTGGGCGCTGACCG
>JAZFSF010000003.1:0-3391 GCA_036446055.1 Bathyarchaeia archaeon
TCGCCGTTAACAAGTCCTGAAAGTTTGTAAAAAGGATTGGTGTCGACATATGTTTTCGGGGTTAAGAGAAGTTAAGGATAATATCCATTTGAAGCACGTGTTTAGATGAGAATCAAGGAGAGATATGAAGCGGTTACTTCAAGCGAAGTGTTTCTAAGATAGCAGGAGCAAATGCATTTACACCAAAGTTCCTTCTGAAAAACTTGGCCAACGACAAACACTTCCTTTTTTCTCCATGGTCAACTATGACTCTTTCTGGCTTCGAGGAAATCCTCTTCATATAAGAAACGAGTTGGCTCCTATCTGAATGACCGGAAAAACCTCGAATAGTTTCAACGTTTAAACCAATCTTGACGACCTCTACTTTCCCGTCATTATTGATGATGGGCGTTTCCTTCAAATCCTTTTGCATTCGACGACCGAGAGTCCCTTCTATTTGATAACTCACAAACACGAGTGTATTTTTTTCATCATAGGACAGCGATTTAAAATATTCAACGGCAGGACCGCCTTCCAGCATTCCTGATGTGGCCAAGATGATGCATGGCCCACCCTCCATAATCTCCCCTCTAATGCTTGGATCCAGGACGTTTACAAAGTAATCAGATTGAAATGGATTAATTCCCTGATGTAAGATTAAATCCCTGACTTGTCGAGCCAGATATTCGGGGTGAGCTGTGTGAATGGCCGTGGCCTCATTTACCATTCCTTCAATGTATATGGGCGCTTCTCTGAGCAAACCCTTTTTCATATACGAATCTAAGACGAGCATTATTTCTTGAGCTCGACCCACGGCAGGTACAGGTATGAGTACTTTTCCACCTTTTTCAATTGTAGAATTAGCTATCGAAACAAGTTTCTGTTCGCAGTCCCTTCGCAAGGGCATAACGTCTTCCTGAGAACCATAGGTGCTCTCCATGATGAGGGTTTCGACCCTTGGAAACGTCGATACAGCAGCTTCCAATAGCATGGTTGGACCGTATTTAAAGTCTCCAGTGTATACGACGTTGTGGCGACCTTCTCCAAAATGAAGATGAATTATGGATGAGCCTAAGATGTGCCCAGCGTTATGAATGGTTAACCGCACGTCTGGTGCAATATCAGTTACAGTTTCTTCTGAAAGAGGAATGGTGTGGAGCGTTGTATTGCGAATATCCTTTTGGTTATAGGGTAACGCTCTTCCTTCTTTTCGTGCAACATCAAGACAATCAAGTTGCAGTAAAGTCATGAGGCTAGATGTGGGATGAGAACAATAAACGGGACCATCATAACCATATTTGTAGAGGAAGGGTAGAAAACCACAGTGATCTAGGTGAGCGTGAGATATAATAACGGCATCGAGGCGTTCCAAGTCAAAGGAATCGATGCTGAGGCGCGGATACGCTCTGAGGGGATCTTTTTGACCGGGATGGATTCCACAATCTAAAAGAATGCGACTTTCCTTGGTTTGAAGGAAGAGGGCGGATCTGCCCACCTCTTGAAATCCACCGAGGGCCGTCAATAATACATCATCTGTTTTGAAAACTTGAGGTCTGAAAATTCTTTCACCGACCGAGCGAAGGATTCTCCCTCGTTCTTGACTTTCAGTGTATAAGTAGTGGCGGATATGGGCAATGATTTTAGAAGGGATAGGTGGGCTTCGAAGTACTCTTGGACGCCACCTAGTCGCTTTAATGATCTCTTGTATTGATATTCCTTCTTTACCGATTACAAGTCCCGGCTTCTTCGCTTCAATGATAACCTCTCCGACGGTTGGATCAAAAGTTGTGTTACTGATTTCAGCATCGGAAGAAACAATTTTTGAAATTGCTTGTACAGTTTCTTTTTCGGATAATCGTACTGATGGGTCGGAACGTACAACAATGCGCTTCCTCAGAATTCCGACAATGTTAGTTATTATGTAACTCTGTTCCACAAGCACTTCTGGCTTCTTCGCATAAATTGCGACCTTGGGGCCTTCGTACTCGATTCTGCTAATCTCAGCTTCCATGGGTATGTGTTTTAGAATCACATCCCTGATCTTGGTCTGCGTTTCATTGAAAGCTAATGACAAGACGATTCCTGCCCCACAGTTAATGATTATTTCGCGATAGCTAATGTCACAGCTTCTTTTTCTTGTACATCCAACTCTTGATAGCCTTCTTTCGTCACAACTGCAACGTCAAAACTATCGCCACTAGCAGCATCTCTCTTCATTGCGGAGGTAACAGCTCGAATAACCAAGGAAACACCATCTTTCACAACCATATTCTTGATATAACCGTCCTCTAAAACTCCATAGGCCACAGGAGAACCGGAACCAGTTGAAACACAGGTTTCTTCTGTCACACTTCCAAAGGGATCTATTGAAAAGATGTGGGCTCCAGAATCATCAACGCCTCCAATGAGAGCCTGTAACATTAAGCCTCCGTAACCCCGTGAAGAAAAGAGCATGTTAGCAGCTAACCGCGCAATTGCTCCCACTGGCATCACACGATTATTTGACATCTTGAAGAGCTTAGCGTTTGCTTTCAAAATTTCAACAACATTTTGAGCATCAGCCACACCTCCAGCTATTGTCATGGCAAGATGATTGTCGAGAGCGAATACTTTTTTCCCATGTTTATGGGCAACAGTTAACCCCATAGTCACTCGTGTATCCGTGGCCATAACTACTCCCTCTTGACAGACAATTCCCATGGTCGTTGTGCCTTTCAAAATCATCTCATTTACTTTGCTATGTTCTATATTCCGTTTCAAAGAGTTCCACCAGTAAATGCTAAAGAAAGTTTCAATAAATTACTCTTTCACCAAAAACTTTCCGGCGACATATCCATTTGTAGTAAAACTACTTAAAAACGTTTCGAGAGTGATGTGGAAACAAAGATATTGAAGTATTATCATTTTAGTTGTATGACTTTCCAACCCCCACATTACATGCAGTTGCCAAGGGACATCTTGATAGGTCAAGGTGTCTTGAACAAGTTGACAGAAGTATGTCTAGGCCTCGGATTTCACTCATCAATCTTTGTGCTGACAGGTCAGAATGTTTATGAAATAATCACTCACAAAATCATCCGAACCCTCGAAAAATCAGATTACGAAGTCGAATTATCCTTCATCGAAGAAGCAAACATGCAGTCCGTTCAGGAGGCCAAGGGACGAATCAAGAAATTAAATCCCGATGTCGTTTTAGGAGTTGGCGGTGGAAAAGCCATCGACGTAGCTAAACTTTCTTCAACAGTTGCACATAAACCATTCATAAGTATTCCAACAGCAGCATCTCACGACGGCATTTCGAGTTCACGTGCCTCAATAAAGGGTTTGAATGAGCCTACATCCATACAAGCACAGGCTCCCATAGCCATATTAGCGGACACTGAAGTCATTTCAAAAGCACCGTACAAGCTAA
>JAZFSF010000004.1:0-8578 GCA_036446055.1 Bathyarchaeia archaeon
GATCAGGCTGCGTTATTTCATGACACAGCCGTTAAAGTGTATCGACTTTCACCCATGTGAAATGACTGTAATCGAGTTCAAGTAGCTAAGCCCTAGCTAGCTTTTTTTTTAAACTAACTCCACATAATCACACAAAGTTAATGGAGGCATTAGAAATCAAGCTGATTAGCACAAAAAGAATGAACCTATCAACCTAGAACACCTAGATTACGTATAGTTAATGAATTCATAAAAGTTATACGAAGTAAAAAATAACTAAATAAATGTCTTATGAAGAAAACGTTCATGCTTTTTATGTGCATAGTAGGAGTGATCGGTGTTAGTAGTATTTTTCCTGGTAATATTTCTGCTTCAGGCACTTTAGTTGTAATGATGAGGGATCCCCCCACAAGTTGGGGGGAAGCTACTGCTGTATACATTACTTTTAGCGACGTCATGATTCATAGATCTGATGCTGAAGGCGAATCTGGATGGTTCAATACGGGAGTGAGTGTCGCTAATCTCAGTTTAAAAGAGGTAGTGATTTTCAATACGATGATTGGAGAAACCCATCTACAAGTTGGTATGTACAATATAATTCGATTCAATATCACCCAAGCAATCGCGACGGTCAATGGAATAAACTATACTTGTGTAATCAATAGTGGCAAGCTTCATATTCCAATAATAATGGGTGGAGTAAAAATCAACTCTTCAAAAATATCAAGACTTGAAATAGACATCACTCCAACAATCATGAGGAAAAAGGGTAGTTTTTCACTGAAACCTACTGCAACGGCTAAACCAATATAATGGCTAATCAACAAATGCTCAATACGTAATCGATACTAAAAGGAAGAGAGTCATACCCCAAGTTCACTAAAGCGAATTCTGATAAGTTAGTTTGGTGGGCCGAGCCGGATTTGAACCAGCGATCTTCGCCACGTCAAGGCGACATCCTAACCAGCTAGACTATCGGCCCAATCACTTGCTGATGCTATTGGAAGTGCAACCATCATAATAATATTTCTTCTCAGCACGCAACTATTTTAGTGGCAAATGGAAATCCTCATGAGTTTTTTAGTGAACGGGGATTAAAGTCTACGTATATAAGACTGAAAAGGCATTCGTCGCACCTTCATATGAGACATGGGGTCATCGATGACTTTTGGAATTAACTCAATCAAGTCCGTTGGCAACAGGTGGTATCCCCGCTCATACGTCACGAAGTCGCCTGCAGCGCCATTTATGAAGGCTCCTGCAACCGCTGACTGAAAGGGTTCGAAGCCTTGTGAGAGGAAGGCGCCCACAATACCAGAGAGGACATCACCCGTTCCCCCCACAGTCATCCCAGGGTTATGCGCATACTTGTTCAATTTCACGCGTTCGCCATCGGTTATGATGTCAACGGATCCCTTCAAAAGGATTACAGCACCAAGTTCCCTCGCCATCTTCTTGACGTGTGCCACTTTCTCATGGATTGTTTCGGGGAGTTGGTCTCCGGTGAGAATCTGGTATTCGCCTGCGTGGGGAGTTAGGACCATGGGAAAATCTACTTTGTGTTTAATTTCTGCATAGGCTTTGAGGCCATCGGCATCCAATAGGAGAGGAATCTTTGCGTCCTCGATAATCTTTATCAACTCGGTAACTGCTTTAAACGTCTCTTTATGCAAACCTAAGCCGGGACCTAAGACGACGGCGGTAGATCGATCGATGAAACTCTTAACCGCTGTAACGTTTTGTGGGGAGAGCCAATCGCCTTTAAGCTTAACCGTTATGAAGCTCGGAGACATGGAAGCAATGTCATGGGCGGTTGGAAGGGGCGATGCGATGTAGGCGATGTCCACTCCTACCCGTAGGGCGGCTAAGGCAGCTAGGGCTGGCGCGCCGGAGTAGGTTTCACATCCACCAATGACGAGGAGACGCCCGAAATCTCCTTTATGAGCTTCAGGTGATCGGGGTTTCTGGACTAGGGAAACATCCCCTGGGCCAACAAGTGTTTCAACTTCTTGAGGAAGCCCTATATTCGATACCACAAGTTCTCCTACGTACGCCTTCGCTTCGTGGAGGCCCCTCTTCGGTCTGTGGAAGGTTATGGTTAGATCTGCTTTCACAGCTTCATTTGAGACCGCTCCTGTGTCCGCGTTCACTCCTGTGGGCACGTCGACAGCGACCTTAAAGCCGTGTATTTCATTGATCCGTTTAACCGCGTGTAGTATGGGGGGCCTTAGAGGGCCTTGCGCGCCTATTCCAAGAAGCGCGTCCAGAACGATGTCTCCGTCGAGGTTGGAGATGAGAACGGAGTCTCCAGCAATTATCGTCTGTAAGGAACATGTCATGAATTGTATAGCTTCCCAGTTTTTCCTGACCTCTTCTCTGTGGATCTGGTCTGGTCGCCCCACCAAGACTAAAGTCACATCGCGTCCAAAACAGGCCAGATGTCGCGCTGCAACGAAGCCGTCGCCCCCATTTCCTCCTACCCCTGCAAAAACGATTATCTTCGACTCATCGTCAGTAAGTCTGGAATCTACTTCGGTGGCGAGGACTCTTCCAGCGTTTTCCATCATCTGAAGTTTTGAGACACCGAAGTACTCGCCATTCATTTCTAATGCTTTCATTTCTCTACTTGTAATTGCGTCCAAAAAGAGTACATTCCCCTTAGTGATTAAGTCTGCTATGATATTAAATGTTTAATCATGGATAAAGAGTACTGTTGAACTTCACTTTTTCCACCAGATTCTTGCATCGAAGTAACAAGTGTCTTAGAAATATATTCAACATAAAACGCTTAAATGGTCATCCTTTTTTTCAAGCTTGAAGTGAGTAACCTAAATTATGTGTCGCCGGACATATTTTTTGTAGAAAACGTAAAAAGGGAGAACCCTAAGACTTTTAGTGGAGGAAAAAAGATGCACGTAGCATTTGTTTTGATCAATGCCGAAATAGGTGCAGAAGATGAAGTCATAAACGCCCTCAATAAAATAACCAATGTCGTAGAAGCCCACGTCGTTTATGGCGCCTATGACATCGTTGCAAAGGTCTCGGCGGAGTCAATGAACCGATTGAAAGAAATAATCACCTGGAAGATACGTCGACTTGACAAGGTTCGGACAACCCTCACTATGATTGTTATGGAAGAATCAGAATAAGCCTGAAAGACTGCGTATTTCTCCTTTTTAGCATATGGCTTTCCCACAGAGATCAACAAAGTGTGAGTGGTGAACAACTCGATGGAATGTTTTCTACACATTGGAATCGACGATACTGATTCCACGAAGCAAGGGTGTACAACTTATATTGCAGCTCTACTTGTCGAAAAGATATTTGGAATGAACGCAGTATTCCTTGACTACCCTCACCTCATTCGATTAAACCCCAATATCCCATGGAAGACACGGGGAAATGGCGCTCTCTGCCTCAGAGTTAAGGTCGTTGAAAACTTGAAGGAAAGCCTTGTTGAAGAGGTCGTGCAAACTGTGGAGGAGAATGCTGACCTCGATGCACCCGGCACAGAACCAGGCATAGTAGTCTACACAGGACAAGAAATCCCACCAGCTCTCACCAAATTTGCCCTCAGAACCATTACGAGGGTTGTTAAACGAGAAGAAGCAATACGACTTATCCAACGCTTTCAATGCGAAGCCATCGGGTTTAAGGGAGGAAGAGGCTTAATAGGGGCGTTAGCCGCGATAGGCGAACCCCTATTCAGAGACCACACCTACGAGTTAATCGCGTATAGGAACAAAAAAAATAGAGGTACACTCAGAAGAGTTGATGACGCTTCAGTTTTTGAAATGAACAATAAGACCAAGGGAGTGACATTTAACAATGTTGACGATGCGAAGAGACGAATCCTAATCAAGCCTCGGGGCCCCGACCCTGTTCTTCTGGGAATAAGAGGAGAAACATCTGAGGCGGTGAAAAAGGCTTTTGGAATGCTTAAAGTCCTCGAAGCTGTTGAGCGATGGATTGTTTTCAGAACCAATCAGGGAACCGACGCTCATCTCTTTAACATCGATAGCATCAGTCAAGCCCATCCAAACTGCACGGTTGTAGTTACCGGTTCAATCATAAACGAGCCCAAAACTATTCCAGGCCGACATGTAATTTTCACGATTGGTGATGAAAGCGGAAGCATAGACTGCGCTGCCTACGAGCCAACAGGGAAGTTCAAGAACGAGGTGAGAAAACTGGTGAACGGAGATGTGGTGGAGGTCTATGGAGGAGTCAGAAGTCCCTCCAACGGAAACCCTACGACCATCAACCTAGAAAAAATGCGAATCATCAAGTTAGCGAGTAAGACGATATTGAGAAACCCTGTCTGCCAATCATGTGGGAAGAGCATGGAATCCATGGGTAGAGGACAGAGCTTTCGATGCAAGAAATGTGGTCGACGCGATAGAAACGCGAAGAAACTCGTTGTTCCCATTAAAAGAACACTCACCGAAAGATTATACATTCCGCCTCCCCGCGCCCACCGACACCTAACCAAACCCGAGTCGAGGTATAACCATGAAAAAAGTTTAGTGAGGAAGCCGTTGTTTCCAAAGCATTTCTGGGGGCTTGGAAAAAGCTTAACCCATAACTGACTTTAAAGAATATTCAAATCAAAAAAAAGAGTCCTAAATAACTATCCTTAAAAAAAGTTGTGTGAAGGAGAAAACGTGGTAGAGCGGAATAAATCCACACACACGTTCACACCCTTCTCCTCAAAATCAAAATGAGTTGAAATCGTAGTAGAATAGGCTACATCATATCAGAGTATTTGATGTTGTTATTTTACATCAAGCTCAGAAAAGACTATGGTATGAATTCGAATCTCCTCCGGGTTACCATAGCTCTCTATTAAGAATCCACGTTCCCTTTTTTTCAGCTAGCTAGCGAAGCTTGAGTTTAGCTAAGCTATGTTGAGAAAGCAAATCGTTTCACTTTTTGTGTGGGGTATTCGCCGTATTGGCAACAGTCTTTCGCATTAAATTTTTTCTGCTTTGCTTGCTAGTTAATCCATAAATTTGAGGCCAATATCTTTCAGGTAATCTTTGGCTTTGTTATAGTTCTCTAAGTATTCCCTGGAGGGCCTCTGTTTAACAAAGTCATATATCTTTTGGATGGGCTTGAAGTACTCTTGGGGATTCTTGTACATAATCATCCTATTGTCTAAGATTTTCCTCCCTTTAGTTTCAGAGGCCTCTTTAAGGCGCTCGTGAGTGTGGGTATCCCGCAGCACTCTTTGGATAATATCGCCTATGTCCTCCCTTTTTATCTCAGCCTTTATCGTCGCGTCTGAGACCTCTAGAAGGAACTCTGTGAGTGGCGGTATCAATCCTCCGCCCACAACGCTACTTCCCATAATAGTGCTCCCAATGGCGGAGACCGCTTGCCCCATCAGGAACTCCACAGAGCCTTGCTTACCAGAGAATGGAACACCGAAGAAACCTCCAAATCGTATTATGTTTGTGTGTCTGCTGAGGGCGTTGTTTACTACATAAGTAGGCCACACGCATAACTCTTCTTCCACTGTACGGGATGGGACGTAGGTCCGACTCTCCAGTCTCTTCCTTACACATCCGCCGTACTGGAAGCAGTCTCGGTACACCATCCAAGCAGCGATCGTCTTGGCAATGGACTCGATTATCGCCCCCTCGGTTCCTCCGCAGAAGCCCCCTGTCACAGCGAAGCTGCCTCCATTAACCCTGTAGCATCCGTACTCCTCATAGACTATAGAAGCCGTCAATAGGTCATATTCCACTTTCATATCGGGTAGAGTGGACAACAAGATGCCGTCGGTTCTCCGGAGGCCGTAATCTGGGTCTATGGGAGCCAACAAGGTTGAAGCCTTCGTGGAAATCGGGTAGTAGACAATAGACATTCCCTGTCTACCCGCCTTCGTGACTCCTTCTCTCATCCACGCCAGTTCCCTTCGGGCCGCATAGGCTTCCATGGGTTGCCCGTAAACCTCCCATCCGTCGGTGGTGGTGAAGTTGAAGCCTTCTATCATGGCACACCGGGATACCCGCGCCAACTCTCGGACGATCAAGGGAAGTGGGAGCAATTCTTCGGACCATGGGCGGTGACCTGTAAGGCGAGCGTGGACTGGTAACTTATCCTCGATCTCCCTTTTCCGGATCACTCTGGCCTCGTTTCCTGCGCCTACAGTCACCTCTTTAGGGGCTTCTCTGACCGCCGCCTTTACCTCGTCCTCCGTGAATTTAATCACTCTGTTGCTGGTGATGCAGTAGACACCCGTCTCCACGAGAAACTTGACAGCTGCTCGAAAGGCGTCGTCAGCATAAGATTCTTCAACGTCAAAGAAGCGTTCAGGTCCAGAGTATGTGAGGTCGTACTCCGCGACGAGTTGCTGCATCTTTTTGAATAGGGCGAGATTCCACTCCTTCTCTCCCATCTTGGGGCCTGACCTAGCCCTCTCTGCCACCTCAAGTAGACTGATCATGAGCTATACCTTCTCTTATCTAATATTCCTTCGAGTTCATAAGTTATTTGCCATTCTCTCAATCCAACGATGTCAAACGGTTATACCTTATATGTTAAGGTGAAGTTTATAAAATAAGTCAGACTAGCGCCGCGCTGGTAAAGACGAAAACATGTAATAACACTAGCTAGATTGATATAGGAAGGTCAACGATGAACCTCAGCGAATTACGTATAGATGGTAAAAGGCTGCAAAAAACTCTTGAGGAAATGGCTATTATCGGAGCAACTCCTGGTGGCGGGGTACAGCGTCTTACTTTAACCGACGAAGACAAGCAGGCACGAGATTTATTTGTACAATGGTTACAGGATCTCAGCTTGAACGTAACGATTGATGAGATGGGTAATATCTTTGGAAAACGAGAAGGTCTGAACGATGATCTTCCACCTATTGTAAGTGGCTCACACCTCGATTCTCAACCAAAAGGTGGTCGCTTCGATGGCGTCCTCGGAGTTATGGGGCCTCTTGAAGTATTGAGGACCCTCCATGAGAACAATATCGAGACAGTCCGATCTATCGTCATTGTGAACTGGACAAATGAGGAGGGTTCTCGCTTTGCACCCTGCATGGCGGGTTCAGGTGTCTGGGCGGGTGTACTTGATAGAGACGGGGTATACCAAAGAACTGACCTCAATGAAGCATGTTTCATCGATGAACTGGAACGAATAGGTTATCGGGGAGAAACACCTGCAACAAAGTGGCCGATTCATGCGTATTATGAATATCACATTGAGCAGGGCCCCAATCTTGAGAGAGAACAGAAAATTATCGGCGTACCAAAAGGGATCGTGTGTCTCCATTGGTATGACATCTATCTGGAAGGAGAAGCAAACCAAGTGGGACCAACGCCCATGGAGGGTCGACATGATGCATTGTGCGCTGCCGCAGAAATGATTCTCAAGGTCAATCATTTACCTGAGAAGATGGGCGGAAACCTGGTCGCCACCGTTGGTGAAATCCAGAATTATCCCAATTCGAGAAACATTATACCAGATAAAGTGCACTTTACTGTCGATATCAGGTCCTGGGATGATGTCCATGCCGTGAATGCGTGGGATGACTTACGGAGAGATTTTGAGGTGATAGCTGATCAAAGAAGCTGTCCGATCGATATAGAGGAAACGTGTCGAGTGGGGCATGCTAGCTTTGATGAAAGGTTGGTCAAGCGAGTACTAGATACGGCAGAAGAGCTGGAGTACTCCAATCTGTATATGGTGAGCGGGGCAGGACATGATGCCAGCTATATGAACCAGATTACAGCGACCGCAATGATCTTTGTACCTAGCCTTAACGGCAGAAGTCATGTCGAAGTTGAAAATACCAGCTGGAAAGACTGTGAAGCAGGAGCCAATGTGTTATTACACTGCATACTCAAATCTGCAAACGAAACGGGCTAGCTAACCTTTACGCTCAAATTACAAAGATAGAAAAAATAGAGTGTTTAGGAGCTGGCAGCATACTTCTCCTCATGGAATATCTCTTCAAAGGGCTTTCTGGATTTCTTTTCAGGACTCACGTCAGGTACTCCAATAGGTAACAGGTTTATGACAGTCATCTCCTTTGGAATATCTAACAGATCTTTGACTTCTTCCTCTGTGAACGCTCCGATCCAGCATGTTCCGTATCCCAGACTCCAAGCAGACAACACCATATGCTCAACAGCTATCATCACATCCCTCTCAGCCCATTTCTCGTATACCTGAGGCGAATTTTTATCCATAGCCAACGCAACTATTATTACACCAGCATTAGATATCCAAGTCTGGTTTCGAGCTATTTTCCCCAATCTTTCCTTTGTATCAGGGTCTTGTACGACGATGAAACGCCATGGCTGCTTATTACCGGCGCTGGGCGCTTGATGAGCCGCCTCAAGTATTTTCTTCAAGTGCTCTTCTGGTAACGGCTCAGATTTAAATCTTCGAATGCTTCTTCTGGTTCTTATTGCTTCTATCACGTCCATGATAATCAGGGAATAATCCGATCAACAATTTATATTCTGATCGGTTTCCGCGGGATAGATGAACAACTAAATCGGAATCGCATATCAGTACCCTATCAATTGAAAGCGGATAGTTAGCTTCTTGCGAAACTATATCTGATTTCTTTATC
>JAZFSF010000005.1:0-6923 GCA_036446055.1 Bathyarchaeia archaeon
GCTACTTGTTATATTTAATAAATAAGCATTAGTAGAATACTTATTTTGTATAATGTGAAGTACGATGATTAGCCTGTTAGAAATTGCTGAAAGAATAAGAAATGGTCAGAAAATGGACCATAAGGAGTGGGGGATAGGTCTTTTCAAAAAGCTTCAAGAGCTCATTATAAAGTATGACTTGAAGCAGGAGGGTCCTGAAAAGTTCTACGATGTAGATGACGCTTATGCTGACGCTCTTTTTCAGGCTGCTACGGATCTCCTCGTTGAAATGGGAGTTTATTGTATAACGACGCATAGAACGATAAGGTTTTCTGAGGACGAAGTTAGAGAGGCAGCGAAAGAATCACCATCAGAAGTCAAGGTTGGTGAGGGACGCGATCAAAGAGTCTGGAGAAAGAGGGAATTGGAAGATCACAGACCTCCAAATATAGATGTGTCTGGGCATGGTCCGTGGTCAGACAAAATGATGCCTCTGCCAATAATAATTCGAGAGCTTGCTAGACATCCCAGAGTTGACTTGATTGAAGGCTACATGTATGCAAGAATAGATGGTCGCGAAGTCCATGGCAAACCCATGTGTGCATATGCGGCTAAAAGAGCCATAGAAAAGATTCGAAATGGGTTAACAATGGCTGGTCGAAGTGGGATGGCTATAACGTATTATCCCACATCGACCGATGCTTTTTCGTTGATCGCTCCCCTTGATTTGGAGCGTGGCTTAAGAAAGACTGATGGCGTTTTACTAACTATTTTACCCGATCTCACCATTGAGGAGGATCTCGTCGCGGCTGCTTTAATCTTTGATGAGTTAGGATGTTACAGTCAATGTGGTGGAACAGGGACGGGTCCTTTCGGAGGTGGAATCGAGGGACGTATGATAGAATCGGTAGCAGGTCCTTTAGCAGCGTGGATGGCTTATCGCGATACTATCTTAACCGCTGGAGGGGCTTCTCAAGGTACATACTTCCCGAGAAAGGGCACGGTAGCGCCAAATACTCAGCTTTCTCAAGACAGAAGAGGGACGCAATGGCGGTCTTTTGCAGTCCAACAAGCACTTCGCAGAAACACAAACCAAATTTACTACAGCATAATCTGGGGAGAAAGCGTGGGTCTAGATGACTTGCTTTCCGAGGAATACCTGTTACGAGTGGCATTATCGTCCATAAGAAGCACCATACTTGGGCTAAACTTCAGGGTAGGCTGCACCAACCCGCCAACTTTTACTTCATGGGTAGTGGAAACTTCCGATGCAACGTTAAAATCCAATATCAAGTTACAGGATTATGAAGTAATTTCTGCAAGAATTACAAAGGAAAAGCTCAGTGAATATCAGTTCCAAACTAGACAAGATAAGAGGATGCTCATATATGGAAATAACCCAAACGAATTTCTAAAAGCGGGGTTAAAAGCCTACGACTGGTATAATCAAACACCAACCGACGAATACCTAAAGAACGAACGAAAAGCAAGGAAATATCTCAGAAATATCGGATTAGATATCTGATAAACAAGTAGACTGACTAGAATTTAAGTTGGCCAGATTGGAAGGTTGGCACATAGGAGATTCGGTGAAGGCCATAAAGTCGCTTTTGAGATATCTATAATCAATACATAGGCCAGATGATATTCGTTAGAGGAGACCGATGCGTCGATGATATGGTGGGATACAACAAAGAGGATACTGCTGGTAAGAAACAATCGATGCTAAGAGTCGAGAATAAGAGTATTTGGTTATGTGCCCCCAGATGGCCTGATTCGACTTGAAGAAACCTTTACAAGCTACAACTCTTTAGAAGACGTATCTTATTTACGTAAATTGTGAGGAATTTTTTGTGAAGTATAGACAGTTTGGTAAGCTTGACTGGAAAGTCTCGGTGCTTGGATTCGGCGCTATGAGGTTGCCCTTGATTGGAGGGGATCGCGGGAATATCGATGAAGAGGAAGCCCTTAAAATGGTGCGATACTCCTTCGACCACGGCGTCAATTATATTGATACTGCGTACCCCTATCACAGCGGAAATAGCGAGAGTTTTGTTGGGAAGGCCCTCAAGGACGGATACCGTGAGAAGGTAAAGTTGGCCACCAAGATGCCGATTCAACAAGTGAATTCGCGAAAGGACCTCGATAGAATCTTTAATGAACAATTGAATAAGCTCCAGACGGAATACGTCGACTTTTACCTATTTCACGGTGTTAACAAAGATCGCTGGCTGAAGATTATGGAGATCAATGCCCTCGACTGGGCCGAAAAAGAGATAGCATCGGGAAGAATTGGCCACTTAGGCTTTAGCTTCCACGACACGTATGAGGTGTTCAAGGAGGTTCTTGACGGCTATAATCGATGGACCTTCTGCCAAATGCAATACAATTACGTAGACGCTGAATCAAGAACCCGTTCACCGGGAACACGAGGCCTCAAATACGCGGCTTCCAAGGGCTTAGCTGTTGTGGTGATGGAGGGTATCCAAGGCGGTAACCTCGCTGTCAAACCACCCGAGGAAATACAAGCCATTTGGGACGAAGCAGAGACGCGTAGAACGCCTGCTGAGTGGGCCCTTCAATGGCTCTGGAATCAACCCGAAATCTCCGTTGTGTTAAGCGGTATGAGCACCATGAACCAAGTGATCGAAAACGTAGAGATCACCAACCGTTCAGGACCCGGCACACTTCCTGTAGAAGAGTTGAGTCTTATCTCGCGAGTGCGCTCGAAAATTTTTGAACACGGCTTCATAGGATGTACCAGTTGTCAATATTGTCAGCCCTGTCCCCAAAACGTGGCCATCCCCGATATCCTCGCGCTGTACAACGAATACTATACGAAACGTGAAGATTCAAGCACTCAACAGGAGATCATAGACAAGTACGGGACATCGATAACTCCTGAACGCGGAGCAGGATTGTGCATCAAATGCGGAGAGTGCGAAGACAAATGTCCCCAGCAATTACCTATACGCAACCTACTCGCTAGAGCAACCCGTTCATTCGAATGAGTTAACACAAAGTCATGGAGAAACCCTCATGGTGGAAACCATGGCCACGATGTTTCCTGCTATTTGATTGATGCCCCTGCTCTAGTTTCCCGCGGCATGCTACGGCTTCCTATGCCTCAGGAAGAGATATGCGGAGTTCTACGATGTCATTATACGTGTGTCGTAGAGGAGAAGGCGTGACTTAGAATTGTGGTTGAATAGCTAGTTTTTTATGTAGCCTCAGATAGTTATGATGTGAATGAAAATGAGTGCAGAATTACCAACATGGATAGTACGAGATTATCTTCGATGTAGCGGATGTAGACGGTGTGAGATAGCTTGTTCATTGCATCACGAAGGCAAGATCTGGCCTGAAGCCTCTAGGGTGAGAGTGTTCATGCTCATTCCCGGTGTAGAAATCCCTCATCTATGTTCCCAATGTGTTGATTACCCCTGTATAGACTCCTGTCCGGTGACCGCTTTATCCGTAAACGAAAAAACGAGCGCGGTTTTAGTTGACAAAGAGAAATGTACCAGCTGTGGGCTATGTATCGATGCCTGTCCAGGTCAAATACCTTTCCTCCATCCCGGTGATAACAAAGCTGTCATTTGCGATCTCTGTGAGGGTGACCCCGAGTGTTCCAAAGTATGCATGAGCGCGCGATTCGATGCTCTCAGAGCCGTTAAGGAGGGTATAGGTTGGGGTGGTGGGCTCAATAAAAAGCTCTTTGCCCAGATACCTGAAGTACTCACTAAAGATGTAGCGGCAAATCTATTCGGCGATAAGGCTAAGGAGATGGATATCGATGACTAATGGATATGCGGGAAAATTCCTTGACGTGAATCTGTCCACTGAAAAGATAACGGACATCACATTCGATGAGGAAACTCTCAAGAATTACGTGGGAGGCCGAGGTCTCTCAGTAAAAATATTGTGGGATCGACTGGGAAAGAACTGGGCGTCCATAGACCCCTTGGGTCCTGAAAACCTATTTCTTGCAATGACAGGTCCTCTAACAGGCATATATCCTGGTGCAAGGGTTTGCGCCACCGGAAAATCACCTCAAAGCAACGGGATCATAGGCTCCACAACAAGTGGCGAGTTCCCATTAGAGCTGAGATGCGCTGGCTATGACGGCGTCATCGTCTCTGGTAAAGCCAAAAACCCCGTGTACATTCTGGTAACTGACAACAAGGGAGAGATCAGGGACGCCAGCGATGCTTGGGGTAAAGGCGGTCTTGACACCATCTTAACTCTCAATAAAGAAGTCCGAAAGCTGCTCACTGAAAGAGCTCCAAGAATCGGTAAATGGAAGGAACCTGCAATGATTTACGTCGGACCCGCAGGCGAAAACCGAGTCAGAACCGCTGCCGTAATGCAAAAGATCAGCCACGCAGCAGGTTACGGAGGATACGGTGCAGTCATGGGATCAAAGAACCTGAAAGCCATCGTAGCAAAGGGACGAGGTCCACTACCTGACGTGGCAAATCCAGCAACGGTAAAGCTACTCTGGAAAGAAGTTGACAAATGGATGATCGGACGGGACTCCATGCGACGGTGGGGAACAGGATACGGTGGATATACAGTAGGAGCACACCAAAGTTCTGAGCCTGTTAGAAACTGGCAGGACGAATGGCACGATGAGAAGAGCATGGGCGGTATCAAGTTTGACCTACAATATTGGGTGAAACGGTACTGGAGCGACTTCAACTGTGCAACTTGCTGCTTAAAGTTAGCCGTCATTAAGTCCGGTCCCTACAAAGGAGCCATCACAGACAACCCCGATTACGAGTTAGAAGCTTACTGTGGACCCAATTTAGGCATATTTGACGCAGGTGAATGTATCTACATCTCAGCTCTTATGGACGACTTAGGACTGAGCGGCATCAATGGCCCCAACACCATGGCCTTCGCAGCTGAACTATACCAGCGAGGAATACTGACCACCGAGGACCTTGATGGAATCGAGCCAAAGTGGGGCGACGCAAAGGCAATGGCCGAACTGGCGAAGCTGATAACTGAAAGACGAAAGATTGGCGACGTCCTAGCGGAAGGAACCTATCGAGCCGCCTTGAAGATATCAGAACTGAAGGGAATTGATGTCACTCCTTACGCAGTTCACGTCCACGGCGTTGAAATAGGTGCCCACGGCACTAGGAGTGGTCGCGACATGAGACCGATAGGCTACGCTTGTGCAGTACAAGGAGGAGACCACACCTCATCAGTATTCGATGCCTACAGCGAGATGGACTCTATCTTTACCGACTCCGCCGTAGTCTGTTCCTTCGTCACTAATCGAGACCTCATATGGGAATATTACCGAGCAGTGACCGGTCGGGACACGACCATGGAGCAATGGCGTAGTGAACTGGGACACAGAATCACCCACATTCAAAGAGCAGCCCTACTCCTAGGAGGACCCGACGTCTTTTGGGACCCAGTAAAAGATGACGACAACCCCCCAAGATACTACGAACCTCTACCATCAGGGCCTTTCAAAGGCCAGACAACAGACAAGAAAGTCGTCGAAGAGATGAAGACAAACTATTACAAAACCATTGGATGGGACGAACGGGGAATACCTCGATCAGAAGTACTTAAAAAACTTGGAATAGACGACGTCGACAAAGCCTTACAAAAACTCAGAAAATAGACTTCCCTCAATCCCCCTCTTTTTTTTAAATCATTTTTCCAGTAACAATAAGGCTCATACGGTGAAATACATACCTTGAATGTAAAAGTGAGAGCTTTTGGAGACCTCTTAAGCCTTCTAGGAAGCGAAATCACTATAGAGTTGCAAAATAACGCTCACCTGGAAGACCTCATCTCAACCCTCGTTATGAAGACGAAATCGCATACCGAGGGCTTCATAGGGCCCTATAGCGTGATAGAAAACCTTACCGTTCTCGTTAACGGTCGCAACGCGAGTACATTACCCGACCTTTTTCCCCTCAACGATGGCGATGTCGTGACGCTGCTTCCCCCCTTCATCGGCGGATAGCATATCTGATTACCATGAAACACATAAAGTCCCTTAGCTGACCATCAAATAGTAGATTACTGGGCCTTCACTTCATACGTGATGCTTTTCTCTTTTAATAAATCTATAAAATTCTAGTGGCATCAAACCCTGCGGAGTGGTTGTAGGCTGTTTTACGGTGTTCTTTTCTGCTCAGAATACTTCGTCATTCTCTTTTCAGACTAAGCTGTCCAGAGTCATTCATGGGCCTTTAAGCAAAGTGAGATTAACTAGTTAATTTTGGCACCGTTGCTATCCCACTCAGAATTGTTTTACTACTCCGTAGCGAGCATGCTATGCTCGAATGAAAATTCGATAATACAAGTATCTTTATATATCTCGACCCGCAACTAAAATGACTATACATAATAATAGACAAGTAAAATATTACTCACAGTCATAAAACGAGAGGTATTGAAGAAAATGGCTAAAAAAACTAGAAAGATTGATACAATCGCATTACATGCGGGACAGGAGTCACCTGATTCAGCAACAGGAGCGCGGGCTGTACCAATATATCAAACCACGTCCTACGTCTTCAAAAACACAGAACAAGCAGCAAACCTGTTCGCTCTGAAAGAATTCGGAAACATCTATACTCGAATAATGAATCCGACGAATGATATCTTCGAAAAAAGAATAGCTGCCCTCGAAGGAGGCACCGGCGCCCTAGCGGTGGCCTCTGGACAGGCCGCAGAAACGTTAACATTACTTGGGGTTACAAGGATTGGCGACGAAATAGTTGCAGCTAACAATTTGTACGGAGGGACATATCAATTACTTCACTACAGCTTTCCCAAACTCGGTCGTACGTCGAAGTTTGTAGACTCCACGAATCCCGAAGCGTTCGAAGGAGCGATTACGGATAAAACGCGTGCTATCTATGCCGAAGCATTAGGCAATCCCAAATTAGATGTACCTGACTTCGAGGCCA
>JAZFSF010000006.1:0-11198 GCA_036446055.1 Bathyarchaeia archaeon
TTATACTCTATAACTTTTTTGCTTGGCCATAGAGACATAAATTATCCTTCAACAACCACTCGAATACCCTTAGAGTTAGCTACATTAAACAATAGAAAAAGCTGGAAACTAGTGTTTGTGATTAAAGGAGCGTTTTTGATGGTTCGAGAGGATTTGAAGTAGGCATTGTATAAGCCGAGTCGCCTAGTTAGCTTAAGAGCTTAAGGAAAGAATGAATAAGTTGCTGGAATTTATTGGCATTTTGATTAATGCAGCATCTCTAGGTAAAGCTAGCTAGTCCTCGAAGGCTTCAGAATCGGATTAATTTTATCCGTATCGACAGTGATATACGCAAACAGTGTCGGGAAGGGTGTGCGGAGATACGTCTAAGGCGTTACGAGTATAATGTTCCTCTAGTCTGTCATCATCACACTCAGAATATGAGGCTTTGTTGTCACATCCTTCTGCGGTCTGACCGTTTGTGGCATACGTCTCCTTTACGTGGTGCAATCAAGAACCCTCTTTCTCACCAGGGTCTACGTCTTCAAGTTCTTCGTAGGCGAGAATAACGCATTGATTAGAAACAGCAAGCTTTCGTTTGATTATAAGATAACCGAATGCAGATTCGTTTGCTTTAAAATTGTTAATTGCGTTTGAAGTGGAAAAAGGATTTAAAAGATTGCAGTATAAATATACTATAATTGGATGTGAAAAATATGCTTTTAGAAGAGTCTACTTGGGAAGAAGCTAAGGAGATGTTTGTTAAGACTAAGCTTGCCATTATACCTATAGGCGCTATTGAGTGCCATGGACCCCATAACCCCATGGGGATAGAGTGCTTCATCGTCGAAGAACTGGCAAAAAGACTTAGCGAACGTGTGGACGCTATCATAACCCCAATGATACCTGTAAGTTATTCAAGGGCCTGGAACGAGTTCCCTGGAACCCTATGGGTATCTCCAGCAACCTTGAAGGCATACCTCGGTGAGATCTGCAATAGCCTTGTCGAAAACGGCATTAGGTTCATCTTCTTTCTTAATGGCCACGGCCCTAACGTCCCAACCGTTGAGGAAATAAACCAAGACCTAACATCGAAGGGAGTGCTATGCTCTCAGATAGATCTTTGGAGATTTATCGGAAGCGTTTCTGGGGACTTAGGGGAAAGCGAGATTCCGCTGGGACACTCTGGCGAGTTAGCTACATCCGTAATGATAGCTTTGAGGCAAGATCTTGTTCGGAGAGATAAGATGAGAATTGAATCACCGAAGAAGACAATTGGAAACGACTTTCGCTCCATTGTCCAATATTATCCAAGTAGTTCATCAACACCATCTGCCTTCGTGGGAGACCCATCCAAAGCAACTCGTGAGAAAGGTCAGGAGATATTAACTCGAAGCGTCGATCGCCTTGAAGAATTTCTTAAGCAATGGCTAGCCAAAGCTAGCTAATCCTATCATTTCAGGGAAAAATGGATACCCGAACTTATCTGAAGCCTGGAACACTTATCGTCTTTTCACGGTATAAACAGAGGTTCCCTAGCTGTCTAAGCTGAGAACAGAGGATATGCTTTGGCTGAAGAGTTTAACGGGGTTTTTGGATGAACTAAGGAACAACCACTAAGACAAGCCACGCGTAGCTGTAAATTTACACGCCCAAGTTCAGAAACCTACCTAATAAATAAAAATTGTTAGCTAACTTGCCAATCCCAACAACGTGAAATAAAGAAAAATGGACTTGCAATCATCAACAATTAACCAAACAATTTTACGCTTATCAAGATATGAATTCACATCAGTGTAATGATAATTGATTTAATTACATTTTTTCTTTTCAAACTAGTTTTATTTTTAACGTATCTAATTCATGTCAAAAATTTTTTCTGGGTTTAAAATGTTGTTCGGATCAAACAGTCTCTTAATCGATTTCATAAGACCTAACTCCGATTCGCCGATGCTTAGTGAGAGATATTTCTTCTTGTCGAATCCTATGCCATGTTCACCTGAAATCGTCCCACCATATGATATAGCGGTTTCATACAGTTGCTTCATAGCTTTTGGCCATTTTTCAGTCCAAACATCATCACTTAAGTCATCTTTCATAAGTATGAGGTGGACGTTACCATCTCCAGCATGACCCACACTAAAAATTCTGATCTCCCATTTCCTTGAGATGCTTTTCACCTTTTCAATGTAATCCGCAATCTTGCTAGGTGGAACTACCGTATCAACCATTTGCACAACTCTATTTCTAACTAAAGCCTCGTAAAAACTGCCTCGTATACTCCAAATTTTATCCTGAGTTTCCTTTGTGTTGGCTACCAATACATCTAAGGCATTGTTTTCCATACATATATTCGAAACAGCTTCGCCCACAGCATATAATTCGTCCTCTGAATCACCATCAATCCGTATAATAAGGTATGCCTCTGCATCATGATGGGGCATAGTCTTTTCTAAATATTTTTCAACAACTAAAAGCGAGTCTTTTTCTATATATTCTATTGCAGTTGGCGTTATCTTTTTCCGAATTATTTCAGGCACTGTTTTGATAGCTTCATGTAAACTACGAAAAGGAGTATACAGAGTGATAAAGTATTTGGGTAGCTTGATCAATTTCAATATAATCTTTGTTACAGCTGCTAGAGTGCCTTCAGAACCAATAATGAGGTGCATGAGTTCGTAGCCTGTTGAACGTTTAAACGTTTTACCACCTAACTTCATAATCTCTCCTGAAGAAAGAACAACCTCCAAGCCAAGCACATACGCTCTTGTATTCCCATATTTAACCCCATTCATGCCTCCCGCATTAGTACCAACGTTTCCCCCGATGGCTGAACTGTTTTCTCCGGGATCAGCTGGATAGAATAACCCTCTCTTCTCAAGTTCCTGTCTTAAATGGAGGAGAACGACGCCCGATTCAACCACAGCTACTAAATTTTCCTCATCGATCTCTAATATCCTATTCATGTCTTCAAAACTAAGTACAATTCCCCCGCGAATGGGCACGGCCCCATACGAAAGACCCGTTCCCTGTCCTCTAAAAGTTACGGGTATCCTAAGTTTATTGGCTAAATGGAGAATCTTTGAAACTTGCTCTGTATTTCGGGGTTTAACGACGACTTCAGCTAAAACTTTTAGGGGTGAAGGAGCTTCATCTCGAGAATATTTTTTTAAGGATTCCATATCGACTAAAACATTCTTTGCTTCAACTATCTTCATGAGATTTGCAACGGTTTTGTTAGTAACTTTATTATAGTCCATTCACCAAATCCCCTTTCCTATTTCAACTGAGTTTAAAGCGTATATAATTCATTCTCTTTCGACTATTAAGTATCTTAACCTTGACTTTATAATTATAATCTTACTCAAATGGATAAATGTCAACACCATACAATCTTGAAAGTTTGACATTGAAAAACATGTTTTTGTGAGTTGAGGTGATCTAGTTGGGCATAATAGATTATTTAGCAAAGAAAAGAGCAAAGAGCCAATCTGAGAGGCGGATAGAGGCGCGTGCGAAGAGGCTGTTTAGCTTGCCCAGAAACGGGAGACCGACATCCCTGGAGCGAACGGTCCAAAGATTCAACGACCTCTTTCCACGGGGAAAGCTAGCTATCTAACAGTATTTTACTGTGAATATAGAAAGTTATAAAAAGTATATGCTTTGTATATTCTTGTGGAGGTGCCTGTATGAATTGCCCTAACTGTGGAAAAAATGTAACTACACCAAAAAAAGAGTGGGATTTAAGTCCGAAGGTACATGTTAAGCTTTACGAGTGTTGCGGAAAGACATTTCGCGAGTACGTCAAATAGTGAACTGTCTAAGTGTATGCTTTACATTTAGTACTGTCCCATTTGGCTAGTTAGCCCTGAGATGTGGCTTAATCAGTCTTGGTATCAGCTTTCTTAAGTTGCATTCATCAGCGTGGATAGATTCACTTCGAAACCAGTGACCGGGTTTACTAGACCCCACATCTCTAGGATGAGGGGATTTATTTCGCCGACAATACCTACTTGTTTCTCTTGAACAAAAATGGTTCCCACGCGACCTTCGATGAAACTTTTATGAGTGGATTCAAACAGTTGATGCTTGAATCCCATGTTGATGGAAAACGCGTTTAAACTGGCTTTCACCTCACTGAAGTTAGAATTCGAGTGCGTGATTAAACACGCAAGTTTCCGTACATTTTGAACCCCCGTTTCACTGGCTTTATCTGGAACCACGCAGTCACCTACCTCGAATATTCTTTGCGGGTATTCGACATGGGTATTTTTACTCAAAAAGTCCATGAGGCTTGGAATCAACCAGCTTTGGAGACAGGTGAACCGTAAACTCGTTGGGTTCAAGAGTTCTACAGCCTTTTCCCCCCTCAAATTCATCTTTCGAAACAATTGTTCCTCATTACTGAGGGAGAAGCTCAATGTCTCTTGAAAGCCTAAACCAGTCATGACTTCCCTTGTCGTGTCTGAAAAAGCTTCAAAATCACTTATCTTTCCAAAGGTGATTTGCTGTGGCCAGCGAGGCTTCAAATTATTGTATCCATACATAATAGCAACGTCTTCGATGATATCTAATTGATGCATGACATCCATTCGATAGCAAGGAACTGTTACCTCAATGGAGCTTCCACCGCTCCATCTCACATTATAGCGAGCACGCTTCAACAGTTTAAGAACCATGTCGACCTTCAAGCTCAAGCCGAGAATCTGATTAACATAATTCAAGTCAAGGCGTACCTCTTTAACAGAAAGATTTGGCGTTGAAACCACTCTCTCTTCTCCATAATGATATCGAACTTGTGTGGAGAAGATTTCTTCACCTCTATCGGCAAGGGAAAGAGTAACGATCTTTAAGGTATTCAAAACAGTCCGGTAATCGGTTCCCGTTACCTCCACGAAGATGTCTTCTTCCCCCTCACTTATCTTTCCCAAGTTGTTGGAGTTAATGATTGGGGGAATGGAGAGCACCTTCTCCTTGGAGTCCCGTAGAATTGGCCAACGTTCATGCTTCTTCACGAGATGTCCGTATTCTATGCCCTTTGGGTGGCTTTCAACGATTTCACGTAAATTCATTTCTACTTCTCCGCCCAAAGGCACGAAACTCACGTCTTCTGGTTTAGCTACGTTGAACTGTAATGGTGGGGTTATTAACCCAAGATTGTAGAGGCCTATGGACGCACGTCGTCGTCTTCTTCCATAGGTTTGATCAAGCTTATCCTGTAAATGCATTAGTTCACGGATGACTTCACTTGTTAAGTGAACCTCCTTTACAACAGCACAACCAATGAACGGCCTGATATTCTCTAACCTCGGATCTACCTCCATACTGATCCCTGAGAAGCCTTTAACAACATATTCCCTCAGTCCCTCTTCAACTCCGAGAGCTCCCTTCAATTCCCTCGCGATTCCCTCAACACACCACAGATCAGGTCGGTTACCATCTTTTATCTCAATAGACAGAGCGTCTTCTTCGAGGCTTACCGCTTCTCCCTTCACATAAGATAGAATGTCTGTGAGTTCAGCGAGGTTCCTGGGTAAATCTGCTTTGACAAGCCGCTGAAGGTCGTTAAATAACACCTCTATCACAGGCATCCTACGTCAACCTCTGCTTCCTCAACCACTCAAGATCCTGCGTGAAAAGCTCTCTGATGTCGTTTATCCCAGTCTTCATCATGAATAACCTGTCCACACCTAATCCCCATGCTATGACTGGAACCTCGATTCCAAGGGGTAGGGTTACTTCCTGACGAAACATACCTGCTCCTCCAAACTCCAACCAACCCGCTCCTTCCTTGTACGCGGAGAGCTCCACACTGGGCTCGGTGAAGGGAAAATAATCCGGTCTAAACTTCACCTTTTCAGCTCCCGCTATTTCCGTGGCAAACATCTCTAAAATCCCCAGCAAGTCGCGGAAGGTCAAGCCTTCACCTATCACTATTCCCTCTGCCTGATTGAACTCGGTTAAATGAGTCCTATCCACGACGTCAGGCCGGTAGCAACGACTCAAGGAATAATATTTTCCTGGGATCTCCAGCTCCTTGTCGACGAGCATCCTCGCACTCAGGGCCGTTCCTTGGCTTCTGAGGATAAGTCGTCTCGTTTCCTCTAGGGAAAACTTGTAGCCCCATCCGCTTGATCCTGTTTTCCATCCATCCTCGTGGGTTGCCTTCACGTTATTGACCAAGGTTGAATGAGCTGATAAATCTCCAGAGGACGGTTGTTTTATGTAGTAGATGTCATGAATCTCTCTGGCGGGATGGTCTTGGGGCATGAATAAGGCGTCACAATTAAAGAATGCGAACTCGACAAGAGGCCCCTCCATCTCTCTGAAGCCCAAGGCCACGAGCTTCCACTTCAAATCGTCTAAAAACCGCTTATATGCTTGCTTCTTTCCCGGCCAAACATTCTCGACTGGAGCTTGAATATTATACTTCCTCAGCTTCAGCTTCCGCCACTGACCAGACTTTATGAGTTCGGGCGTAAGCTGACTCAATTCCTGTGGAGCATTCTTGACCTCATCAATCAATTTGAGGCCTTCCTCAGAGAGGATGTAACTGCGTTCCACCTCTCTTTTTTGGTGGACGACGTTAGGTCGAGTACTAAGTTCCGTAAGGCCCTTCACAAGTAGAGAACTTAACTCCCTTAACGACCGAGTTTGCTCCCCCAAGCTGGCAATGAGGAGTTCATCAAATCCCTCTTCTGGCTCCTTCCGAACGATGAAAAGGGTTCTATTCCCTTCTTTTTCGATGTGAAGCCATCCCTTTTTTCGTGCCCACCCGATAGCGACGTTGAAGTCTTCTTCGCTAAGTCTTGAAAGTCGCTTAGCCTCTTCAATGGAAGATTTGCCTCCAGCCTCGATAAGCCTCTTTATCAATCTTCTCTCAGGTAAACCCTCCTCAAGAAACCGTCTTCCTTCTGAATCCAGTTGCAAGAAGACTTCCTCCTTCTCCCTTACCTCTAGGTAGTTTTTACTTGAGAGCCAGAGGGAAGCCCTAGAAATAGAAGCCTCGGGAAGCCCCGTTCTACGTTGAATCGTTTCTAAATCGGCTTCATTCCCATCTTTGAGTATCAGTAAAAGTTTCCTTTCTAAGTGGTGTAGTTCAACCAAAGAAGCCACCTTCATTGTAATCTTTAACGATCCGATATATTTCTATTGGAAGCATTTGGCAATGCCTAACCTTTAACATCACAAGTACGCCTTGCTTTAAGCCAAACATTCTTTTCCGAAAACGTTTATCCTAACTATCTCCATAAGTTAAAATGCGCTCATTATTCCTGAGTCCGAATAGTTATTCTTATCCTTAATAAGCGTCAAAGTATCGCGTTAAATCGGAAGGAACACGGAATACATGTCTTACCCCCAAATCATCAGCTTTGAACGTGTTACATCCTCGTCCTTTCCTATTGGGTTGTGAAGTGTTTTCTTTCACATTGCTAGTGAGGTAATCATTGTGGGAGTGATTAGGTTCGTATGTTCCCTTCTTGATTTATTTCCCCTTTTCGAATTCGCGTAGTGGATATGGGTGCCCCATCATCAGCCAAAACCATCTCTATCACTCTGATTTTTAAAGGTTTAAGACCTTTCTCTCTCCTCAATCGATTAATTTCTCGGGCTCTGATGGCAGTTTCGCGACTGACCACGAGGACTTCAATCTCTTCATCGATCAAGGCAGGTCCATAGGGGTCGTTAATAGGCGTGATCACAACTCTATCCATCACTTTACTTTCTTTTAGAAATCCTTCGATTTCTATAACTCGCGCTTGATAACTGTCTATTTCGTGAGTTTTAGGTTCTTTTTCTAACATTTTTCTAGTGGTTACGCCTATAACTACGATTTTACCGATGTCTAATGCTTGTTGAATGAGTCTCTTATGGCCACTATGGAGCTTATCGAAGGTTCCTCCTAACGAGACCTTCTGATATTTTCTCGTTTTAACGGACATGTAACGTTCCCAAACTCTTTTTAAACTTCAATGTCTAACATTGTAAAGATATGTAAAGGATTTGGGAGGGTATGAACTTTACTCTCTAAAGAGACGATGAAGAAATATAAAAGGGCTGGCCGCATCGCTTCTGAGGTCAGAAAGAGTGTGAGAAGCATTGTGAAACCAGGAATCCTCATTCTTGACATCTGTGAAAAAGTAGAGAAAAGCATCATCAGCAAGGGCGGACAGCCCGCCTTTCCCTGTAATGTTTGTGTGAATGAGGTGGCTGCTCATTATTCTTCTCCTCTTCAAGACAAAAGAACGATTCCGAATGACGCTATCGTGAAGATCGATATAGGCGTTCACGTGGACGGCTACATCGCTGACACAGCGACGACGGTCAACTTGAAACCTGAAAACGATGGAATGGTATTCGCCATTGAAAAAGCCTTGAAGCAGGTCATCAAGGCTGTTCGACCTAACGTTAAGACGACATTGTTGGGAGAGGTCGCTAAGAAGACAATTGAACAATATGGGTTTAAACCCATTTCGAATCTCACCGGCCATCAAATGAAGAGATATGTACTCCACGCAGGAAAGTCCATTCCAAGTGTTCCGCGTTTTACTATGTCGAGACTTAAGCCTGGAGAGGTCTTTGCAGTTGAGCCCTTTCTCACCCTATCCTCAGGTTCAGGGGTAGTTCATGGCTTGGATGAGGCCTACATCCTACGGTATCATCGGTCTAAATCCACTCGAAACCCCAAAGCCCGAGACCTCTTAGACGTGATAGAAAAAGAGTATCGGTACCTTCCCTTCTCTCAAAGATGGTTGAAGGATGTTCTAAAGCCCGAAGAGTTGGATCACGCCTTCAAGGACTTGTTGTCAAATAGAAGCATATCTGCCTATCCTGTGTTGGTGGAAAAGAACAAACAAGCAGTGGCCCAGGCAGAACACACTCTCATAGTCACCGAGACGGGGTGTGTCGTCACCACTTTATAGGCTTATTTTTTAGCCTTTTCAGCGTATATCCCCGTGATGAGTATGGGTTCATTGCATTTTTTGCATTCATCTAGGGATTTAAAAACATAGTCGCCCTTCACGAAGTTCCTCAGGCTCTTTAAACCACATATTTTACACTCTGTTATTGTAATAATCGTGGGAGGCACGGCTTTACGTAATAATGTCATCTTATTCCTAAATCGCAAGAATATGTAGCCTGAAGCTCCAACTCCAAATACTCCCATAGCGAGTTGGAACATACCGCCCTCGCTGTTACCGCTTTGAAGAATTATAACGGCTTCGATGATATAGTACACACCGATAAAAAGCATTCCTAGCGCTAAGATAATGAAGATGTAGAAGGAGTATGCTCTTGCGTTTCGTGATATAGAACCCATTTATCTCACTGTCCTATTCCCACCGTATTCCCGATTCCCGCGACAATCACGGTGTCGCCTTCCTCCGTCCCCTCCCGAATGATCCGTTTAACTCTGGCCAAGGCAATATCGGTTCCCTCAAGGATTTCCTTGGTCATGGGAGAGACAGATTCTTTGATCGACTCTTTAACAATTACTGCGTGTACGGGTATCTTATATTTAACGGAGATTTCTTCGATGATAAATTTTTCAACTCCAATCCCGCCGATAGCTGCGCCCGTTCCCTCAGAGACGCCTCCACTCGTATCTCCTTCTAATTTGCCGGCAGCGTCAACCATTACGACCATGGCGACCCGTCCATTCTCTTCTTCAATAAGCTTTTTTAGGCCATCCCCTGGTTTACCCACGGTAGAGCCAGGACCCTCCGCCTTTAAGATAAGAAGTTTTCGACCATCAAGCTGAGTCTCAGCAACAATCGTTTCCTTAGAGATCTTCTTGTACGGCACACCATACATCATTTTAGCGGCCACAATCGCTCCAGCTCCATCTCCAATGGGCTGACCCTCTGCAAATGCCTTAATCGCTATGGAATAAGCATTCGCCATCTCCATGATTTGGGGAAGTTGCATTTGAATTTGCATGATGACATACAAACTCATGGTTTTTTTCCCGAGTAGATAGAAGTGGTTTATGATACGATAGATTGCATTCAAGCCGATAGCCACCTCTATGACGCCCTCAAGGTTGTTTGCTTGGACTTTATCGGCGTTGGGAGCGATTATCTTAACCTCGTCTTTAAAACGTTGTTCCCTAACGTTTAGAATATGCTCAAACTTCGGTACGATTCCTCCTGGATCGAGGCCTACCGGCCATATGCTAAAGTATTCTAAAAAGTGGTCAATTCTTGGCGTTGGGTCAATATCCTCTTTCTCAACCTCTTTCGCAGTGGATATCGCCAAGCTTCTTGCTTTGTCCCTCATGATCTTGAGCTTTAAAACAGCATTCCCAACGTCTCTCAGGATCATCCACGTTTGAAATTTCTGGCCATAAATCATAAAGAAGACAAAGGATCCTAAGTAAACTACGTTCAACAACGTAGAACCAATATCGGCTTCTTGACTAACAAGGGAGAGAATCAAGTCAGTACTCCTCAAACATTCACAATTATCCTGAACCTTCAAATATAAACGTTGAGTATTTATTATTTTTATTTACGTAGAACTCTATAAAGATGTAAAGAAAATTGGGCTTGCCAACATCTAAGCTTCGCACAGGCGTTAGCACTGGACTAACACTTAAACGCAGATCGGCTTAACTTCCGTGTTCGGAATGGGTACGGGTGTTTCCCGTTCTGCTGTGACCGGCAAACTTGTAAAAGTATTAAAATATGGAGTTGAATAAAGGTTTCGGTTGCTTCGGATAAATTACACTCCGAAAAATATCTCGAACTGATTCGATCTTAACTCTTGTACAAACTTATCTCAGCGTTGAGATGTATAAAATGTTGTTGTCAGGACGTCTAAAACCCCTCATCCCCTATCCAGCTCTCATCATAGAGAATTCTGAAAAAATATTGGTAGTGACTGACCTCCATATCGGCTGGGAGCGAGTGTGGTCTGAGAGCGGGATATATGTCCCGTCCCAAGCTGACAAACTCAGGAAAAAGCTATTGTCACTCGTTGAGAAGTATAAACCTGACCGTTTAATTCTGTTGGGAGACGTCAAGCAAGCCATCACTAGGGTGAGTATGGAAGAGTGGCGGGAGATCCCGAAATTCTTTGAAACACTCCAAGAGCACATAGACGAGGTTATTGTAGTCCTTGGAAACCACGATGGAGACTTGGAACCCTTACTCACACCCCAAATTCGAATCCTTCCCTCAAGCAGCTTGACTATCGGAAGTGATCCCAGCATCGGC
>JAZFSF010000007.1:0-9659 GCA_036446055.1 Bathyarchaeia archaeon
AAATTGAAGACAGATAGGGAATTAAAAAGGTTTGTCATCTTGACAGGGCTTCAAGGGTCTGTATCGTTTTTTCTGCAAGTTGAACATTACTAAGTAAATCATCAAGCGTCGCAAGTAACATACCAAATCCTTTGGTACAAAACACCCGTGTCTTGGCTTCGGTCTTTTGTCTAGAAGATTTTATGGATAAACCGGGTGGTACTGGGAAATTATCGGGAGAGATGGCGCTAATGATAATCTCCGCCGTTGCCTCAGTTTCATACCTAAACGAGGCATAGGTTTTCGCGCCTCTGCAACCGATAATCCAAGGGAGAATCAGCTTCATATCCTTTTCTTCAATTATCACATCAGCAGCTTCAGTGATTACACGGTCTTGGGCATTAAAGGCTATGCTGAATCCCGCTTTTTCGAAGAGCGAGATGTCAAATCGGCTGTCCCCCACCACGGCGCAGTCCTCGAGTCTAACGGCCTCCGCCCGACAGAGCCTCTCTAACACGACGTCCTTATTTTGCAGGGTTACAAATTCTTCCCCCTCTCCCAGAAGACGTCCCTCGTCATCGGTTAACAGTCGATTTGCAAAGACGTGGTCAATTCCCAACTCTTCTTTTATCCGCTCGGCCAACATCAAGACTCCACTGCTGATGATGGCGGTCTTCAGTTTCCTCATTCGGAGCGCGTCCAAGACGTCCCTGACCCCCTTCATCAGGGGCACTCGGTCGAGGATGCGTCTTATTCGGGTAGCGTTAGGGTTTCCCCATAAGCCAATGTCCGACCTCATGAATTCCCTGTAGTCGATTTCGTTGCGTAAATGCTTCTGAAAATTCTCTTCGTTATCCACGCCAAAAGCTCTGTGAATTGTCTGCCAACTACTATCGATATCCACTAACACGCCATCCAAGTCGAAGACAACCATCTTTATTAATCCCGTCATTTCTGTTCCCTCGGCAAGCTCATCCATGGTTTGTGAAGTTATCGATAATATAGTTCACGACGATTTTCTCTAAAAAGCTTTTTAGATAAAAGAGGATAATGGCAATAACTGCTCCAAAGAACGTTAAAATCAAGTTGATGACATCATTATCTATACCATTCTATCCCTTTATCAAAGCAACTGTTTCTTCACAATAATTCTTTTTTTTCAATGGTTTTTCCGCATATAGGGCACTTGTAATGTGCCTGAATCATGGCTCTCAAGACTCTATCTAACGTTCATCCCAAAAAACCGGATAACAAAGCCAGTACAAACGTCTTTACCACACTAAATCCACTGAAAGCGAAAGCCAAGGACGTAAACTCCACGATAAATGCATCCAATTGAGAGGTCAATTCACCTAGGAGCCTCTCCGAAGACATCTCTGTTGACGTGTTTACTCAAATTCGTTATCAGCTGAGGCTCACTGCGACTCAGAAGCTCTATTTCCATGGACTAGATTGTCTGTAGTAGCCGTGCTAACAGCCCTAAAAAAGATAGTGGATCGCGGTGGACGAATGGATCCCAACTTCAATATCGTAACGCTATGTCCAAGAGCTGCGAGAGATTTAATCAATACATTTGCAATCACGTTTTTTCACGTATTTGCACCATTTTTAACCTAAAGAACACTCTTCACGCTCTTCGTTTCTTACTTGTATTTCGTAAACAAACTGGTGAAAACGAGGAGGGAGATCAGAATGATAAACCAGTTGTTATCCTCAGAAAACCAAGATAAGATGCCCCGTCATCATCACCGAAGCGAACCGAGCGTTGTTGAACACACCCACTTTCATGAAAAAAAGCCAATTAGGGTCACTGCAGCCACGCTCAAGACGATGTAAGGGAGCTAACGCTTATTACGCGACGTCCGTTAACCGATTCCTCGGAGGAATTACGTCAATAATGGACCCCGTTTAATGCCGACGTTAATAAACCATAGTTGTTCATTTAACGTGTCGGCGTTCGCGAGAGCATGGATTGATACAGCTTGTTTAAAGCAATTACTAACGTGTCAATGGAACTCATCCTCGAAAGGATTAGAGGGATTTGTTCCACCTCTGCTAGGCGAACCGCTAGTGCATCAACACGTTCTGGACCGTGAAGAATTATCATTTTCGGTTTTAAAGGGTGAACTCTGACCGCAACCATTGGTGATCTACCCGTAGAGACGTTGGTGAAGATTAAAGCGCGCTCCGTTGTAGTACCAAAGACGATGTACGCATCACTTCTGGAAAGAGATTGAATGAATTGTATACTGTCAAGAACAGTATACCCGTAAATGTGCCTCTGCAACAAATTCTCACAGGCAACTGGAACCCCTTTCACCACCTCAGCGATTCTCCACCCTTCCACAGATTCAGGAAATTCTCTTACGTCGATGATGGCGTCGGAAGGAGTTATTGCCAGGCGGGAAAATTCCTGTAAAAAGCGTCCACCCTCCTCCACGTTGATAGATATCAAAGCCAAAACGAAGCGCCTTATGAAACGGGTTCCCGGAGTTCTCCTGCCATTTTCGTAGTCACTTATCACTGATGGAAATATGTCAAGCTTTTTGGCGAGACGTGTTTGAGTGGTGTTTAAGATTTTCCTCCACTTCCTCAACGTTCTTCCAGGATCACTTGAAAGTATTATCTCACCTGCAATTCTTTTGGCGAGAACCTCCTTTATCGAAGAAGTCGCTTCCATTCTTTTCTTAAACTCCCATTTCTCCAATAACGAGAGAAAAATATTAAATTTGTCTTATAACAATGGTGATATTATCACGTAAGGGCATATACTATTTCTAGGAGTCTTCGTCCGACATGCTAACACAACATATTATGTCCTCAAACCGCTTTCTAATAACGTGTGAGTGAACGCAAAGTAGTAGAGGATTGCAATCTTTAAATAGACGCCTCTTTGGAAAAGACCTAAAGGATCATCGTTCATAATATCATGAGGAAATCTATATGTCATCTAAATGCTTTCAAGCGCGCATTGAAGAGTCCTCTGAAATCCATGCTTCAAAGATTGTTTTAGCCTTAGATTACATCCTTAGTGACCGAGAGGACTTGTTTCTCAAAAGCCTTCAGACGGTGGAAATACTCGCTCCCCATCTCTGTGCAGTTAAGATTAATCGCCACCTCGTCTTACCGTTGGGCTTGCATCCTCATGTAGAGCAGTTGGTCACGGCGGCCCATGACCTCGACCTCCCAGTCATCATTGATTGTAAACTTAACGATATTGGCGACACAAATCTAGAGATTGCCCGACGTTACTTTGAGGTGGGTTTTGACGCCTTGACAGCAAACCCCTTCATCGGATGGGAAGGAGGTTTGGAACCCGTCTTTAAGCTAGCGAAGGAATCGGGTAAAGGCGTTATCCTCCTTGTCTACATGAGTCACAAGAGTGCAGGAGAAGGCTATGGACAGAAGGTCGTTGATCCTAGAACAGGCCATAAACACCGTCAATATAACATCTTTGCTGAACGAGCCGTTTCATGGGGTGCTGATGGCGTTGTAGTAGGTGCCACATATCCCGAAAAAATCAAGGAAATCAATCAGGTCTTAAAAGACAGGATTCCCATATATTCTCCTGGAATTGGCGTTCAAGGCGGTTCACTCAAGCGCGTTGCTGATGCAGGAGCCTCCTATTTTATTATCGGCAGATCCATCTTGCGTTCTCCCGATCCGTTGAAGTCAGTCAAGACGTTCAATGAAAGCTTGGACAGAGAGTAAAAGGACACCTTGACTTTAAGACATATACTGAAACCTTTTTATATTTTATCATCATAATATTTTATCATCATAATATATGGTGATTTGTATGGATGACATCAGAGTTGCACTCGTTGGTGTTGGAAACAGTGCGTCAGCTCTAATTCAAGGAGTGAAATATTATCAAAACGCGAAAGAAGGAGAGCAGGTCCCCGGATTACTCCACGTTAACTTTGGAGAGTACCCGGTGAAAGCCCTGAAATTCGTCGCCGCCTTCGACGTGGATTCTAGAAAGGTTGGAAACGACTTAGCGGAAGCAATTTACAGCGAACCAAACAACACCCGCGTCTTCTGTAAGGTCCCCAAACTCGGAGTCAAGGTCATGAAAGGAAATCTCCTCGACGGCTTGGGAAAGTATTTGAAAGACGTCGTCCAAGTTCGTCAAGATGAAAAGACTGTTGACGTGGCAGAAGTGCTCCGAGAGGTTGAAGCGGATCTCCTGGTCAATTATTTACCTGTTGGCAGCGATCAGGCAACCCAATGGTATGCTGAACAGGCTTTGGACGCAGGATGCGCCTTCGTGAATTGCATTCCTTCCTTCATCGCTTCAGTTCCCTCGTGGCAGAAGCGATTTGAACGGGCCAAGCTTCCCGTTGCTGGAGATGATGTCATGAGTCAGGTTGGAGCAACAGTGATTCATAAAACTCTGGCGAAGCTTCTGGTCGATCGAGGAGCCCTTGTGGAAGAGAGTTATCAACTCAACGTGGGAGGAGACACCGACTTCCTAAACATGATAGAAGAAGACCGCCTTATTTCTAAGAGAGAGAGCAAAACTCTAGCGGTACAGGCCATGGTTCCGTATCAAATTCCATTGAAAATCGGTCCAAGCGACTATGTAAGCTTCCTGAAAAACAAAAAGATTTGCTATATCTTGATTAACGGAAAATATTTTGGGGACACACCCGTCAAAATCGACTTGAAGCTTGAGGTAACTGATTCTCCGAACAGCGCTGGAGTCGTTATCGACGCTATTCGTGCCACAAAAATCGCGTTAGACCGAGGCGTTTATGGACCTTTAACAAGCATCTCCGCATACGCTTTCAAGCATCCGCCTGAACACGCTCCCTACGAGGTTGCAAAGGCGTGGGTTGAAGAATTCATTGAGAAAAAAAGGGAGAGGTGATTAGACGTCGGTTCGCCAAAGCTCTCTCTTAAGCATATCTCGTACAGCGGTTCGGATTGCAGCGCTTCTACTGGGATAAAGGCCTGACTGAACTAGATTATCCAATCCATCAATCAGAGCTTCGGGAAGTTTTACGGTAACAAGCCTCAAATCATCTCTGCCCCTTTACTATTAAGATATATTATCCCCTCCGGAATACTTATGTTTTTAGTCAATTGTATTGGTGAACCGTGATTTCGAAAAACGCTCATTGACGATTGAACTGTTCCTCATAAATCTAATGGGGAAATTATATCGGTTCAGCGTCCTCTCATATATAGTCAAATTATACCTTCACCAAGCCCACACGACAGAGATGGACTGGGAATTAGTCACATACTTGGAGTCCCGTCTGGTTCCTACGAGAAGCGTTACTCGTCGACTGCCAAAGATTGTATCATTGCCAAATATTTATTCCTTAATCTTTTTTTTCCGATGCCATTCAATTGTATCAGACCATCTCGAATGACAGTCTTGACCATCAAGGATTTCACAGAAGTACTCTGATTTTATAATTCAAGTAGTTTTGGGATGAACGCCTCTTAAAAGGCTCGTGGAAGCATGGTGGCTACAATCATCAACTCCCATTCAATCTCTCCAAGCATCTCCCGAATCCGTGCAAGAATGTTGAATTTCCTGCCACCTGAATGACCTAAATTTTGAGTCGCTCGGTAGAACCTTCTTTTAACTGTACCGAGGCTGAAGCTCTTCCAGGAGCTGGTCGATTTTGTCTTCAAACGCTTTCTTCACCCTAAGACTTGTGTGGCTGGGCATATTTGATTGGTCTCGGTAGTTCCCGACAGGAAAATGAGTTTGTGCACCGTGCTCTTATACTTCATTAAACCAATTTACTTCAAAGATCGTTTAACTCTCTCATTGACGGCGATGTTTCAATGATTCTCAACCAAGCGTATGGGTACTCACAGTTCACCCATTTTCACTATGGTTGTTAGTTTGGAAACTCCTTTATATAGCCTTAATCCTATATCCCATCTTTAAGTGGTGGCATCTATTGAAAATTATTAAAAAGACCAGAAGCATTTGTCCAGAATGTTTCAAGGTAATCGATGCAACCATCTACGAAGAAAGCGGTCAAGTTCTAATGAGGAAAGAGTGTCTTGAACACGGTGACTTTGAGGACATTTACTGGTCAAGCTTTAAGGAATACACTAGGGCGCAGAAATACTCCATAATAGGCAATGGAATAGAAAACCCCATGACAGAGTCAGTGCACGGCCATCCCTTTGATTGTGGACTGTGCCCCAATCACAAATCTCATCCGTCCTTAGCAATAATCGACGTTACGAATAGATGCAATCTACAATGCCCAATCTGCTTCGCCAACTCCGCCGTATCTGGATACGTTTATGAACCCTCCAAAGAAGACATACAAAACATGCTCCAAACCCTGAGTCAGATAAAACCTATTCCGCCAAACGCCCTTCAATTCAGTGGGGGCGAGCCAACGGTCCGTAAAGATCTTCCTGACATCATCAGGATGGCCAAGGAACATGGCTTCGACCACATAGAAATAAACTCCAATGGCATCAAACTGGCTGAAAGCGTTGAATACTGCCAAGAATTACTCGATGCGGGAGTGAGTACAATTTACCTCCAGTTTGACAGTATCAAACCGGAGCCGTACTTAATCACCCGCGGACGAGACCTTTTGACGACAAAGATGAAAGCCATAGAAAACTGTCGCAAAGCGGGTTTGACAAGCCTCGTCTTAGTGCCGACTGTAGTAAAAGGTGTAAATGATGACCAGCTGGGAGACATCCTCGCCTTCGCCGCTGAAAACTTCGACGTCATTCGATGCGTCAACTTTCAGCCCGTCTCTATAACGGGAAGAATAGACTTTGAGAAGCGAAAACAGATGCGCATCACAATTCCCGACTGCATCCAATTGATTGAGGAGCAGACAGAGGGCCAAGTTCAGGCCTCTGACTTTTATCCGGTGCCCAGCGTCGTTCCAATTTCTCAGGCCCTTGGAGCCTTGAAGGGAAAGACGTACCCCGAATTCACGGTGCACGAACACTGTGGGATGGCGGCATTTCTGTTTGTAAAGGACAAAAAACTGGTCTCGATAACTAAAAATATTGACCTTGACGAATTTATTGAGGCAATGAAAAAAGTTCGCGACACAGCTTTGAAGGGGTCAAAGAGACGGGCGCAACTTCAAATGGTTTCAGCCGTTGTACGCCACACGAAACTAGGGCTGCTTAAGCAATTACTGGGATCGGTGTTTAAGGAAGCCTCGTATGACGCCTTGGGTAACTTCATGAAAAGAATTCTCATGGTAGGTATGATGCATTTTCAAGACCCGTATAATTTCGATTTAGAGCGGCTGGAGCGATGTGGGATACACTATGCCGTATCTGATGGTCGAATAATCCCCTTTTGCGCAATGAACACCCTGTACCGATCAAAAATAGAGAAGGAGCTGGGTGTTCCAATAAAAGAATGGCAGAATAAGCAATGATGCAGTAGAGGGAACCATCAACTTTTTATTTTACACGTCTAAAGGGTTATTTGGTGAAATTATTGGGTAGCGCGAAGAAACGGTCTCTCAAACAAATGGAAAGACAGCAAACGTTACGAACAAAAAAACAAAAGCAGGAGCCGCGAAAAAAAAGAACTAGCGCTAATATCTTGAATCAGCGAACAGAGGGAGTCAGCCTTCCCGGTGTAGAGGATAAAGAACTTATTGGGGAGATATCTAAGATGAAGGCTATTACACCTTACATGGTCGCGTCTCGATATGATGTTCGGCTGAGTGTAGCAAAGAACCTTCTTGATTCGCTTCAACAAAGAGGATTAATCCAGCTAATGGCCAAGAATAGTAACTTAAAATTATACCAATTTACGGGATAGAACACCGTAGAAGCTACATTTTTTCAACTCGAAGAATCGTTCCCATCTGAACCTCTTGCAAAACATCGTTAAAAGTAATGTTTCCAACCACGTTTACTGGACTGTAGGTCGTAGAATCGTCGTAGAAGAGACAGAGTGCGCTCCCTAAAGGCCAAAAGGCGATAGTGCCTGATGAAACGGTTTTTACTGGCTTTTCAAGGCCCATTTGTAAGGGTACAGTAAAGTAGAGGCCTCCTTTCAACAAGGCAGCACGTCCTTCTATAGGCATTTTTCGCACAAGGGCATCCACGGTTCTGGGAGCTCGAAAGCGAACGAGTTCTCCTTCGACTTCGCCCAATCCTTGGATAAAGAATTTAATGGGGATACGGTTTGATGAGGTTCCCATGGGCACCAACTCGTTTTATATAAGCCTATGTAACGGCGGCTTTGACTGCGGAGATCACCCGATTTATATCGTTCTCGCTTAAACTGGGATGGACGGGGAGGGAGATAACTTGTCGGCTAGCGGTCTCAGTTTTAGGTAACCGTGTTTGAGGAAAATTATTTTGGTAGAATGGCATTTTATGAACGGGTATTGGATAGTATACCTGAGCGCCAACTCTTCTCTCACGAATTTTGTTAAGTACTTTATTTCTCTTAGCTGCATTCGCGCCTTTCAAACGAAGAGTGAAAACATACCATGCACTCTTAAATCCTGTAGGTATCAGCGGAGGTTGAATTTTGTTCAGACCATCAAATGCATCTAAAAGGGTTTTTGCGTTCTTCCTCCTGGTCTCAAGGAAGTGGGGAAGTTTATGAAGCTGCTCGAATCCTATGGCAGCCTCTAATTCAGGCATCCTATAATTGTGTCCTAACGTGACGGACTGATAATACCTTTCTTCTCCATGATTCCGGATTAAACTAAGGTCATTTACAATCTCCCGACTATTCGTTGTAATCATGCCGCCTTCCCCCGTCGTCATGTTTTTGCTACCATAAAAACTGAAGCATGCCATATCCCCTAACGCTCCTGCTTTACGACCATTGTATTCCGCTCCATGGGCTTGTGCAGCATCTTCAATGACGACCAAACCATAATCCCGAGCAAGTTCCATAATCGGATCCATATCTGCCATCAAGCCATATAAGTGGACAGGAATGACCGCCTTAGTTCTTGCGTTAATCGCGTCTTTTACCTCAGAAAGAGCCATACAATAACTCTGGGAATCGATGTCGACAAACACGGGTGTTGCGCCAGTTAACGCCACGGCCTCTGCTGTTGCCACAAAGGTCAGGCTCGGAACAATCACTTCATCCCCAAGGCCCACTCCTGCAGCTAGAAGGGCGGCGTGAAGAGCCGAGGTGCCGTTGTTCACGGCAACAGCATATTTTGCTCCAACATACTTAGAAAAAGCATTTTCAAATTTTGTCACACAGGGTCCACTTCCCCTTTTATCTGTCAAGATTCCACTTCGTAAAACCTTTGCCATGGCCCTCAATTCTTCGTTTCCTATTATTGGTTTGTTTATGGGAATAGTTTGCAAGTATATGGATCTCCCTTTTTCGCAAATATCACGATTTATTCTAGTTGTTCATTAATTATAAGACTTTTCTAGGTGTGGAGGCGTCATGAGAACAAGGTTTATATGGGATTTCTTAAAATTGTCTTTGCTATCAATTAGAAGGTTTTTTCTTTTGGTATGAGGATGTTAATCTTGATTGCAAAATCCATATGTTTAAGTGAGGAGCCGTGTAATCGATGTGTGTTTGAGGTCGTTGGGGCTCAGGTCGTGACGTTATCTCTTTTTTTCTAAATCTGACTGTTTAAGGATGAATATAATGGTGTCAAAAACAAAGAACGTCGACCCCAAAAAAATTCTAATTGGGCCACCTAAATTAACCCGCTTTGAACGGG
>JAZFSF010000008.1:0-16297 GCA_036446055.1 Bathyarchaeia archaeon
GCCCCATTTCTCGCCACTTGTAAAATAGCAGCGGATATCTCAATATCGCTTCGTTTACCGTTCATTTTAAATTATCTCCATGTTACGAAGTTATTTTTAGAAATTATGTTATTAAAGGGTATTCTAACGAAAATGGAAAGCGTTTTCCGCTTATAGACAAAAGCACGACTTTTTTGCCGAAACCGGAAAAACGAGTTTTTTCGGAAAAGTACTCTCTTATCAACCTCAAAACATTTTCACCATCATCTTTGGACGAAAAGGGTAGATGAATTCAAAGGGGAATTCTAGTTTGCCGTAAATTGATTGTAATTTAAGTTATGGAATGGTTGATGAGCGTAGGCCTAAGCATGGATGAAGAAAACGCCACGCGTAATAAAAAGAAAAAAGAAGAATTAATCATCCTAAATGTTCTCGGAAAAGGCTAACCGAAAGCTAGCTTCTGCGAAGAGAAGAGCTTGAGACACGAGAAAAACTAAGGAAAAAGCCATACATTGCCTGAACATACACTTTCGTCCATCATTCGTATGCTCCTATATACGCTCCAGGCAACAAGGAAGACAAACGATTCTCAGGCTTAGAAAACGCCTGATTTACCGTATGTAACGGTTAATTATATTTCACACTTGTGTTAACTTGTATTCCTTTCTTCTCAAGTTCCGTCATGACAGCGTCAAACACAACGTGGTTCATACCGAGGGCTTCTGGAGGAACTATGCCCCGTTCTTTGATTACGCCTTGGGCTAAGAGTTGGATGATGATGGAGGCCGTGTACGCGGTTGTTCGAGCCATGGCGGTTATCTGCTGTTGCTCATCGTATCGGTCCAGAAGACGAAATAGGTAACGGGTCAACATACCGTTCGCAAAACCTTCTACTGCAACGCTCATAGCTAAAATATCTTTGACGCCAGGCATACTCAACTTCTGCTCCAATAGAACAGAAGCAAGGTCGAGGGGAACGACACGAACATCCCCTACCGAAACGGGTGTTTCACTAAAGAATCCGAGACTCCGTAATACCTTGATCTTCTCGACGTGGCCAGGGTATCTCAGCGTTTTTTCCCACATGTTCCGGACACCTTTGATGGTTTGGTGTAACGTTCGTAGCCCATCGGTGTAAAACGCTTCAAGCCTTCCAACCCCTGGAAACTCCACGTCCTCGAGGCCGTCCAGCGCCTCCACTTTGACCATCTTGCCATCCTTTATGATTAGCGCGTCTCGAACATACCCCTTTATCAGATCCTCAACGCACCACGTCACTGTGTAGTTCAGTGGTGGAATCGGCGTCTCAGGAAGGCCTCCGACCAAGATGGAGACCTCATGGACTTCGTCGAGCTGGGAGACGGCCCTGCCCACGAGAAGGTTACTCAGCCCAGGCGCGACGCCACAGTCAGGGATCACGCAGATACCCGCGTCTAACGCTGCATCATTCAACGTTAAGGGGTTCTCCGCCATGTACGAAAGATCAACCATATCCACCCCTGCCTGAATCACAGCGCTGATCGCTTTATAGCCCACCTTACCGGGGGTTAACCCCACCGCAAGGTCGAAGTCTGTCAAAGCCTTAACGACGTTTTTTCGGTCGGAAACGTCTAGCTCCATGAAACAAACTTTATCCATGCCTATCGTGGACGCCGTTTCCTTTGCCCGTTTCAGTTTGGTATCGGAGATAGTGATCTCTGCTGAAGGCAGGGCTTTAGCTAAATCCTTTATGATGACGGAGCCGATGTGGCCACAGCCTATGGTCAGGATTTTCAGTTTCTAATGCCTCTAATTGTACAGGAGGTTGACTCGTGATGTTAAGGTGTATTCCATCAGAATAGGAGATCACCTGAAGGTTATTTCATTGAAGAGATTGGTTATGGGGATTTCCCTTTGTGTTTTCGCTTTCATATCGCGGAGGATCACACACTGTCTCTCCAATTCAGTCGATCCAACGAGTACCGCGTAGCGGTAATTCTTTTTATCGGCGTATGATAGGGCGGAGCCTACGCTTCTCCCAGTCACTTCGTTGTGGGCGGCAACTCCCTGTTTTCGCAGGTCAGATGCCAGTTCTAAAGCCTTCGGCAACAGTTTCTTCTGGATGGATACGACGAGAACCTTCTCCACGTGTGTCAACTTTTCTGGAAAAAGACCCTTCTTTTCCAGTGCTAAGGCGATTCGGTCTATTCCTGGTGAGCAGCCCACGGCGGGTAATGGTTCTCCCCCGAAGAGTTCGACGAGACGATCATATCGTCCTCCTCCTCCAAGAGCGATACGTAATCCGGGGACAAAAACCTCAAAAATCATTCCTGTATAATATTCTAAGCCTCTGGCGAAGCCGAGGTCAAGGAAGAACTCCGTTTTCACTCCTAGTGATCGGGTGAAGCAAATGATCGCTTCGAGATTGTCCAAAGCAGCTAAGGCTCCTTCGTTTTGATGCAAAAGCTGGCGACCTTTCTCTAGGAGGTTTTTCCAGTCAGTGCCCCTTAGCTTGAAGAGTTCCTTCATCGTTGTCTGGCAATCATCTGATACCTTCAAGTCGCTGAGGAGGTGATAGGCCTTAGTTTGCTCCCGCTTGTCCATGAGCTCCATCAACCGGTTTTGGTCGGCTTCTGCCACGCCTTCATCGGTAAAAAATTGGCGGAGAACGGCGACGTGGCCAATCTTGATTGAGAAATCGGTGAATCCCAGTCGCCTCATTAAAGCATTGTTGACCGCGAGGACCTCGGCATCAGCCACTGGATGGTTTGCACCAAAGAGTTCGAAGCCAGCCTGCCAAAACTCCCGGTAACGCCCCATCTGGGGGTTGTCGTATCGGAAGCAGTTGGCGATGTAGCCAAGTTTCAGGGGTTTGACCTCGGTTCGGAGTTTGTTTGCAACGACTCTTGCGATGGAAGGGGTGATTTCGGGTCGTAGAGCGATCATTCGTCCCCCTAGATCCTTGAAGGCGTACATTCGATGCCGAATCTCGTCCCCCGCCTTGGCGCTGATGAGATCAAAAGATTCCAGTATTGGCGTCTCGACTTCGTCGTACCCATAAAAGTTGAAGCATTCGCGAACTTTCTCTTCGACGAATCGGCGTTTAGCCAGATCTGCTGGAAGGAAGTCTCGCATTCCTCTAACGGTTCGATAGGACGTCACATTAAATTCCTCCGAAGATGAAGGCCAGTAGGCCTATTAACATCCAAACAAGAATCCTTCTTTTAACCTTTTTAGCGTTTTCCTTTGAAGAATCTCGTAGCAACGTTAAAGAGAACCATATAAAGCCCACATCGGCAAGTATAACCAGTGGCAGATACCACCATGAAACCCAGCCAAACAGCCAAACAAACACACTTAAGACGATGGCGAGAAGATAGAACACCGCGCTGACCGCGGCTGCTGTCCTTGAACCATGTCTTATGGCGAGGGTTTTAACGTTTCTCGTTTTATCGCCTTCTACATCGGCTATCCCTTTGGTTATCTCCCTACCCGTGTTTGAGAGGAATGCCATTAACGCGAAGGAAAGAGCGAGGACAAATCCTCGTTGGCTGAAGTCTACGCCTCCATAAATGAGGCCTCCATAGATGAATGGAAGGGCTACACACGCGCTTACCATAAAGTTACCCAAGAGGCCCATCTGCTTTCCCCTCGTATTATATGTCAAGGAGATGATGATGGAAATTGATGCCACGAAGAGACATGCAAGATTTGTAAGATAAGCCGAGGTCAATCCTATGACGATTAGGATTGAAGCGTATGACAAGGCTTCGCCTGTAGAGACTTGGCCGCTCGGTATGGGACGGTTGGGTTCGTTAATAGCGTCGACGCTTCTGTCCCAATAATCGTTAGTCACCATGGAGGCGCCATTTAATGTGAAGGCGGTTACAAATCCCAGAAGAAGAGGCATAAGGGGGAACACGCTCTTTTGAAGTGTGATCGCCCCTATCATGACTGCAAACGCCATCATGATGCTGTTTATTGGTCGCAGAAGCCTCGTAAAGGCTATTACTTTGTTTTTGCCCACTTTTTCCCCTAGAAGGGGTGAAGGGCATAGGGAAATAATAAAGATATAGGCGGATGATTTAACGCCTCCGCGTCGCTAAATAGCGTTATTGTATTTTCTTTAAAATGATTTCATAGCTGTCCTTCCTACTTTTCGATAAATAATGGTTCCATGGAGTGGACGGGCGCGCGCGCACGGGCCTATTTGGATACTTTAAGAAGGAACCAGAAATCGAGGTACAAGGCGAACTGCAAAGCATAAGTTCAAAACTAGATGAGATCACAAGAGATATCGAAGTCATCAAAAAAGCAATCGAGGAAAAAAAAGAATAGCTAGCTGGCGACTATATGAGATTCCTTCAAAAAGGCAATCTTGTTTCACATTACAGCTATTCTTACAAGTTACACAATAACCATTCATGCTATAGCTGACAGACACATGTATGAAGACACAATAACTACAATTTTAGTGGACAGGTGGACTAGTGGTTCATTGTTTCCTTGGCCCAAAGCAAAGGGGATGCTGGATTTCATCACCTAAATCAAGAAGTTGACCTTTTTATAACCAATACTTAATTAAAACTTGGACTTTGGCAGGATTATCAATTATCATATAAATCATTACAGGATTATGCGTATTCAGAACAAACAAATCAAAGGAAAAAATGGATATAAAGCTGAAACGAGAAAAAACGAGTGATTATACTCTATGAAAAACAGTAAAATAATCCTTTATTCATTAGTTTTTGGAATTCTGTTAACATTAGTTTCAATAATTCGTAACGACCTTCAATCGATTCCAGATCTTGTTATCCTTAATTTTGGATTTCCCCTTCCTTGGCTTTTACATCAAACAGTTTCAATTGCTGGCTCAGTAGATATATGGTCTGTTCAAGTATTGAATTTACTGATTGATTATGTCTTCTGGCTAATCATTTCTGCTACAATTGTCTTTGTATGGAATAAATACAAGACATCCTGACACCTCTAATACCAAAAATGTTCATGATATTACACGTATACTAGCTAGCGTATACGCGTGGACATTGAAGATTATAGTCGTTTAGCTCCTAGGAACTCATCTCAACCCTGAATTGAGACTCTCATTAAGTCCACCAAAGCGATTTCGAACATTGACCGTTGTTACACCCGCAGCCCTAGCGAGTTTCCTCAGGGTCACCTTGCTCTCATTCATGACAGCAATAAAATATAACGCTGCGTTCGCTATACCTGTGGGGCCTTTTCCTACATTTGCCTTAATATCTAACTTAGAAAGCAAACCACGAGTTTAAAAGCACCACTAGTCTAGTTTAATCTATTGAGACGATATATCTTGCCACGTAATATTTTAAGGGTGCCTTGCGGAAAAAACAAGAAGCTTAAGACGTTAATGCAAAAAGTCAGTGAGGACGTTCGGTTACAGACCTTTTGGAAATGCGCCAACGTCATGGCTATCGACCGCATGGGATACTCCGATCACGGGCCAACCCACGTTAAAATCGTGGCGAACTCGGCTTTGAAAATTCTAAGAATCCTGATTAAGAGGGGAATTGTCCCAAACGTCGTCAAGGACTACAAATTAACGAATGAGGACGCTGAAGTCATCGTAGTGCTTGCTTCAGTCCTCCACGATCTCGGGATGGCTGTTGAACGAGAAAAACATGATGAACACAGCGTCTTTCTATCGGTGGGCTTCCTAGAGAGCTATCTTGGATCGATGTACGATGAGACTCAGGCAATCATATTGACATCAGAGACCCTTCATGCCCTCTCGACACATCATCATCATATGACGCCCATGACCATCGAGGCGGGCGTTGTCAGGGTCGCCGATGCCTTAGACATGGAACAGGGACGAGCTAGAATTCCGTTTAAAGCGGGAAAAATTAACATTCACTCAGTCTCCGCACTCTCCATTGAGCGAGTGAGAATCGAGACGGATAAGGAGAAGCCCGTGTTGATCAACATATCTATGACCGGCTCCGCAGGCATATTTCAGGTCGACGAGTTGTTGAGAAACAAAATCAGAAACTCGGGCTTGGAGAATTATATCCACGTCATCGCCAAGATAACCGGGAAAAAGGAAGCAACAGTCATCGAACGATTTGAAATTTGATAAAAGAAGATGCTTTGCACGCTAGATGGGATAAAGAGGCGTGTATTGAGTCAGAAATGAAGGGATTTGGCAAAATAGGGAACGCTGACGATTGTGTGAGACTCATTACGTCCTAACTGATATTATTTATATATATAACATACCGTAATATTCGTAGTGTACAACGTAGGTGAATTTCAACTTGCCGTATTGTCAAAGTTGTGGAAAGGAAGTAGAAGAGAGCAATACATTCTGCCCTCATTGTGGAGCTCCAGCAACCCCGACGAAAGGAGAGCCCGTTACAATTAGACGTGGATATCAAGATGAACGGAAAGCGTGTTTCGGCCCGGCAGGGTCGGGTACTGGATTATGGGGCGCTATATCGGGTGGCATCTTTTTTATAGGCATAGCCGTTCTGTGGTACTACGACTCCTGGTGGCCAGGAATCCTGTTCCTCGTCGCATTAATGGCAATAATCGGGGGCATCGTATCCTATACCCGTGGATGAAGACAACAGTACTCATTTCAACCCCTTTTTTTATTAATCTTCTTAAGTAAAATAGTAGGTTCCACGCGACGAAGCGTGTGTCCTCCCTCTTCTCTGTTCACTATTAAGGAGTCTACCAGGAGTCTACCAACAAATATAAGCGGGATGTTGACCCAACCGTTTCTAAAAAAACGGGATAAGCTGAGCAGCTGCATTCTAGAGAAGTATGTGACTCTCAAAAGTATACTGTTAGTTGAAGGTTCCGAGGGAGTAGTAGACGATTTCTCCCCGTCTATCCATCACGGCGACAATGAGCCGCTTTTTCACGTTGAGAGCGACGTGGAGGGCTTCCTGTAGCTTCTGGACTGGGATGGGGGTTCCCTCACAGACGGCGTAGACGATATATTTTGCTGCCTTCTCGCCGTAGGTTCCTCGGGCATAGAGACGAAAGTCGATGCCTAAGCCCATACCATCTCGAACGACGTAGCCCCGTTTCCTCAAGTCCCGGTATATGAGGTATCTGGTCCATATCTCAGGATCGACACATCTAAATTTATTTAATAGAAATTGGAAGTCCAAATCTTCTCCCGTCGCGACGTCGAATACTTTGAGTCGATTCTCAACGAGGAGATAAAGAGCCTCCCACGGGGCGAGAACGGATCCCTCTCCCTCATCGCGGCGAGTGCCATATCCACCCTGCAGAAGCGGTTCCGCATCTTCAAGGCTTTGAATGAGCACGGCTCCCTCTTCTAGAACCCCTTTGACTTCCAGCATATCCATATTCGATCGCCATATTTCACGGTGTGACGTGATTGGATTCACACTGTATTATCATCGAAGTTTATATTGTTTTTAAGGTTGTGTATCCATTGCGTTTCCGTTGGCATATTCTGATGACTTGGGGGTCTCTACTTTGTCCCCTTGTTTTTCATGGTTTTGAGGTGTAGTTCCCTGAGTTTCTTCACGCCCTCACAGAGAATTTTAATACTGTCCAAGTACTCATCGACCACAACGTACTCGTTGGGCGTGTGGTCCAGATGGGCATCTCCTGCCCCATACGTAACAACGGGAACGTTCCTTGTAGACCCAAAGAGATTCATGTCACCACTCCCTGTTCTTCTGACTAAGACCGCTTGACTCTTTCTTACGCGTCGGATGGCGTAGGCTATGGAGCGAACTAGTAGTGAGTTCTTGTCTGCCTCATAGGGGGGGCAAGAATCTATTACCGATAGACGTACATCTACTCCGTTTTCATCGCGGTAGTCCTCAACCACCTTGTAAACTTCATCTAGGACAATCTCAATGGATAGGGTGGGAGGAACTCTCGTATTGATGTGGAGGTTCGCGCTGGAGGGAACTGTTGAAAACTCGTTGCCACCCTCGATTTTTGTGACGGAGTAGGTAACCGAATAGAATCGACTCTCAGTTTTCTCTTGGGTGAATGAAACGCCTTTAATCCGCTCATAGACTTTGAAGACTTCTTCGATGGCGTTTTTGTAGAGCCAAGGAGCAGATGAGTGCCCTGTCGTTGTTTCACAAGTAATCTTTAGGTGGAGACTTCCCTTGTAGGCGATGGTGATGTTTTCGACGCCGCTAGGCTCTCCGAAAATCGCGTAATCAGCGGTCACCCCTTTTTCGACGAGGTGCTTCACGCCTTGTCCAACTCCTTCCTCCTCAACGGCTCCAACCACTAAGACCCGACCTGAAAAACCCTCGTTGAAGAGAATGGAAGATGCCACAACCATGGCGGTGAGGGGCGTCTTCGCGTCCACTGCACCTCGACCGTAGAGTTTTCCATCTTCAAGTTTTATGGGAAGCACACCTGGTACGGTGTCCATGTGACCGCAGAGGAGGATGACGGGCTCACCGGATCCGAATTCTCCTATGGCGTTTCCTGCTTCATCTCGCCACGATCGAAGTCCCAGCTTCTGCATTTCTTCGACTAGAAAGTGGGATAGTTCTGCCTCTTCTCCCGTGGGACTGTAGAGGCGGAGTATTTTTTGGAGAAGGTCAACGGCGTACTCTCGCACGTTCCTCCTCCCCAATCACCGAGTCCAAAACTTCGACTACACGGTCGAGTTCCTCTTTCGAAATGACGAGAGGAGGTAGGAAGCGGAGAACGTTTCTCCCAGCGTCTAAAACGAGGACGCCTTTCTTTAAGGCTCCTAGAATGAGGTTATACACGTCAAAGCGGAATTCCATGCCAATCATCAGACCCATTCCCCGAACCTCCCGCACAAGCTTGTATTTTTCCTGTAGCTCATTCAACTTCGCCATAAAGTACTTTCCAAGACGAGCTGCCCGCTCGTGAAGCCGCTCCTCAACCACGATGTCAACGGCCGCAGAGGCAGCTGCGCAGGTTAGGGGATTACCTCCAAAGGTGCTTGAGTGATCACCCAATTTAAAAGATGCCATTACCTCATCTTTAGCAACCATAACTCCTATAGGAACACCACCCCCAACCGCCTTGGCTAGACACATCACATCGGGGACGACATTGAAGTGCTCGCTGGCAAAGAACCTCCCTGTTCGGCCTAACCCCGTTTGAACTTCGTCACAGATCAGTAGAGCCCCCTTCGCGTCACAGATCTCCCGTAACTCGCTGAGAAAGTCGCTTGGAGGAACTTTGATCCCACCTTCTCCTTGAATGGGTTCAACTAAGATTGCGGCAGTCTCGTCTGTCACTGCAGACTTAACTCGTTCAGGACGCCCATAGGGAACGTGTTTGAAGCCCGGAACGAGGGGTTCGAAGGGGGTTCGATACCGCTTGTTCCATGTGGCTGAAAGGCTGCCAAGGGTTTTTCCGTGGTAGCCACCCATGAAAGCAATAATCTCTGTCTTCCCTGTGTGCTTTCTCGCTAGCTTGATGGCGGCCTCCACCGTCTCCGTTCCACTGTTAGCGAGAAAAGCCTTGTTCAACTCCTTCGGAGTGACCTCCACAATTTTCTTCAGAAATGTTGACCGGGCATCGTTGTAGAGGGAACTATGGCAGGCGATGAGGTTTGCGGCCTGCTTCTGGATGGCTTCGACCACCTTTGGGTGGCTGTGACCGACTACGCAGACGCCGTAGGCGCCCATGCAGTCAACGTATTCACGTCCGTTTATGTCCCACAGAGTAGAACCTCGACCTTTTACGATGACTAAGGGTCTCTTTGAATAGGTGTTTGCCATACATGTCTGTTCAATGTCAATTATTTCTTTCTCATTCACTTCTAATCACTGTTCCACATTTATTCTCTATGGCAGAGGAAATAGGTTTTTCGATGAGGCCTGAGGTGATAATGACCTCGTCCACTCCCATGTTGAGGGCCTCAAGGGAAGCATAGATCTTGGTAATCATTCCCGGGCCAATCCTCGGAAGTAGCTCTCGTGCCTCATGCGCGTTCAGTTTTGTCACGACTCGTTCATCGATGATTAGGCCCTCTACGTCGGTCAACAGGATGAGTTTGTCGGCCTTCAGAAAGCCTGCGATGTAGGCTGCGCTTCGATCTCCATCGACGTTCAATGGCTCGAATTCCTCACTGGAGGCCACGGGAGCCACCACTGGAACGAACCCGTTGTTTAGGAGGAGGTTGAGAAGCGTTGTGTTTACTTCTTTTATCGTTCCCGTGTAGCCACCATCAATCACTCGTCTCCGTCCTCTTTCATCCATGATGATTAGTCGTTTCTTACGCGTGGCTTGGATGAGTCGTCCATCCAATCCTGAGAGGCCTACTGAGGAGATGCCGTGGCTTTCGAGGGCCGTGACGATTTGAGAGTTGAGCTTCCCCACCATGACCATAGTATAGATTTCAATGGTTTCCTGGTCGGTGTAGCGGCTTCTGAAACCTTTGGGAGAGACCACAAACTTCTGGGGTTTACCCAGTCGGGTAGCGATATCGGTTACTTCGACGCCTCCTCCGTGTACGAAGACCAGTCGATTGGAGGAAACGGTTGTCTTGATGTCGCGGATGATTGGTTCGGGAACTCCGTCTTTCAGTACGTTTCCGCCGGCTTTTGCTACAAGCAACATGGTACATCACAAGGGGTGGAATCCAAGATTTGTTAGGCCCGTTTGCTCATCTACGTTGAGCATGATGTTCAAGCACTGGATGCCTTGGCCAGAAGCACCCTTCATCATGTTATCGATGGCAGAGAGAACGACTAGGTGATTGATGTGGTTGTCTAACTCAAAGCCAACGTCGCAGTAATTAGAACCGATAAGTATGTTGGGATTTGGGAGGCGATACAGTCCTCTGGCATCTCGGACAAGGCGCACAAAGGGTTCATTCTTGTAGAAGGGACGATAGAGTCTCCAAACTTTGGGAATCGTCAACGAAGTCTTCGGATAGACGTGAATTGTGGCTAAAATGCCGCGGACCATGTTAACGGCGTGGGCGGTGAATGAAACCGCTACAGCCTCGTCAGAGAGTAGATTTAGCTCCTGCTCAATCTCGGCTAGGTGCCTGTGACCAGCAACGTTATACACCCTTACTCCGCCAAACCGTTCGGGATGATGGGATGCAGGTGTGGGCGTGGCACCTCCGCCTGAGGAACCGATGTGAGCATCCACCACGATTCGTTTCTCCTCAATAACTTTCGACTTCACGAGAGGCGCTAATCCCAGGATGGAGGCGGTGGACATACATCCGGGACATGCGACGAGGCGCGCCTTCCGTATCTCTTCACGATGAAGCTTGGGGAGCCCATACACGGCTTCGCTTAAAAGCTCGGGATGACCGTGGGTCCAGCCATACCATTGATCATAATCCGTGGGATTCTTCAGTCGATAGTCTGCACTCATATCTATGACCCGAAGTCCCCGCTCAAGAAGAGAGGGCACCAAGTCTACGGTTGCACCATGGGGCGTTGCCGTGAAGACGAAGTCACAGGTCTCGGCAATCTGTTCCAAGTCTAGGGGGATAAATTTGAGTCTCGTGCGAGCTCTCAGATTAGGATGCACGCGATAGACATAGTCGCCAGCCCGCATCCTCGACGTTACCGCGGTGATCTCCACGTCAGGATGATTGATTAACAAGCGCAGAAGCTCGCCGCCGACGTAGCCTGTGCCACCGATTATTCCAACCCGCAAAGTCTCCACCTTTTCATTCTATTGTCTTATGGAATAGGGGTCGTCTCTCGGCTAATAACCTTTTATCCGCTGGTAGTTGCTCCAGCCTTCAACGCTTTTCGCGCACTCTAACAAAGGCTCCGCCACGTTAATACCTGCGATAATCCGAGTCTGTTCCCAGAATTCAGGGCAAGAATTGGTTTCGTGAAAGAGGACGCTGTCTTTACATCGTTCCATGCTATCACTGATTACTCTTCGAACTTTTGCGTAGGCCTCGGTGTCCATGTAGTCTTGATACGCATTCTCCAGCATTTTGCTCCACGCTGCGAAGTCCCGATTCTTCAATTTGTTTTTTTTGACCTGTTTCACTTTTTCAAATGGGGAAACCAGTTTTTCTAGTTCTGCTTTGACGTATTCATCGTCGACATCGCGGTCTTTGCCAATGTTAAACATACCGTCCATGGCCAGAAGCCAGGCCTCGCTTTCGCCTCCAACGGCCTTGGCGCCTCGAATCGCGGCCTCTTGGACTTCAATGGGTAAATCGACGCCGAAGACCATGTTTCCTAAGTAGGTGTTCGTTCGAAAGTCCTTGAAGCCTGCGCGGGCTAATGCACTTGGGTAACAGAAAGGGGGTTTCCCACGGACCTTGTAGACGATGATTCGCAAATCATAAAACCATTTATCAACGAATTCTTGAGCCACAAAGCCCAGCGGATTGATGATGGAGGGCGATGTGGCGGAGAGCATTTGGGTTAAGGAGTCGTAGTCTTTGGCAAGTCGCACGTCATTCCCGTGGGTACCGCCGTCCGGTTTGAGAACCACGTTTCCAGTCCCGAGGTTCATTTGGATGAGATGGGCGATGTCCTCTTCGTTGTGGATTTCAATGCCCGTAACCGTCTTGTCGAGGGAGTCGCAGGGAATGTAGACGGTTTTGGGAATACGGATGTTTCTCCTCCAAAACTCGACTAGGGTTCTGAACTTGCTAAAACACACGTATTCCACATTTAAAGGGTTGACCACGTATCGACCTAAGGCCTCAAAGAGGCTGGCGGCATACATCCTGCGGTTCTTACTTTGAGTTCGATTCAATACCGAATTAACGCCTTCAATCAAATCGAAGAAGTCGCGGCCCTTGCTTCTGAAGCTGTAGCCGTCGTCCCCTATGGACACAGCTATTTTACGGAAGGGGATGTACTTTAGGTCAATGCCCATCTCCTCGGCCGTCATCCGTATCCCTAACTCATCAGTCTCTGCGTACTCGTAGAGAATCGCTATGCTCATTTTATTCATACCCCGTCTTCATGAAATATTGTTAACTATCTATTCAAGAGATTTCTACTAGTAAAAAGAATGAATAATATAGCTTTTGGTTAACGAAGCAAAATAATAATCAGATATAACCTGAACGAGACAATACAGTGTCAATTAGCTTAGATAAAAAGAAGTATATGGCCACCGCCACCATTCACGGCTCCACTGAGCTCATGAAGACAGCTTATCTGAGCCTCAGCATTTAATTAACTCCCTTTTCAGAAAATGATTTGGTTTGAAGAGGCGTGAGCTACTTCACGAACACGATTCTTGTGTGTTACTTAAAGGTGAACAAAAGTCTTTTGTGCTTTGACGAACACTGTTGGAAGCGCTAAAGGGTTGTGGAAGCCAATCATTCCATCAACTCATGGGAGTCCTTGCATATAGAAGCAAAACTCTTAAAAATGGCTAATGAAGTTGAAAAAAGGAGTGTAGATATCGAGAAGGTGATGCAATATGGCGAATGAACTGTGTCCTGATTGTGAAGCAGAAATCAAAGTCCCAGAGGATGCTATGATTGGGGAGATTGTGAGCTGCCCTGATTGTGGTCTAGACCTCGAGGTCGTCGAGATTGACAAAAGCACCCTGGCGCTTGAGAGAATATCCATCGAAAAGGAAGATTGGGGTGAATAAAAACATCGTTTCAGCGCCCTAAATACAGAAGGGTTTAGTAAATCAAAGGGCTTTGCTAACAGGTGCGTAATACGAAACATTCTTATTTTCATCAGTCCTCTGAATTTGATACTTGAAGGGAGTGAAATGCGGGAAAAACTCGTCTTAGCGTATTCAGGTGGGTTAGACACCTCGGTCGCAATTAAGTGGATTCAAGAGAACTACGGCTTCGACATAATTACATTGACTGTGGATGTTGGGCAGAAAGAGGATTTGAAGATGATTGAGGCGAAGGCTAAGACTATCGGAGCCATGAAACATTACTCCATAGACGCAAAAAAAGAGTTCGCGGAACAATACGTGTTCAAGGGTGTGAAGGCAAACGCTCTCTACCAAGGAAAGTATCCGCTCAGCACCGCGTTAGCACGACCGTTGATAGCCTCAAAACTCGTAGAAATCGCCGAAAAGGAATCGGCAACCAGTGTTGCCCATGGGTGTACAGGGAAAGGAAACGATCAGATCCGCTTTGACTTAACCATCAAGGCGTTGGCACCAAATTTAAAAATCGTTGCTCCTATCCGGGAGTGGAAGCTGACGAGGGACAGCGAAATCGAGTATGCACGGAGCAAAGATATCTCGATGCCCGCTGATAGGAAGAAGATTTACAGTACAGACCAAAACCTGTGGGGTAGATCGGTGGAGTGAGGTCCCCTTGAAGACCCGAACGTAGAGCCACCCGAGGATGCCTTCGAATGGACAACAGCGCATGAAAAGGCTCCAGATAGAGCGGAATACGTTTCGATTACATTTGAAGACGGCGTTCCTACTGCCTTAAATGGGGACGCCTTGCCCGCTGTCGAGTTGATTGAGCGACTTAACGCCATTGGGGGAAAACACGGTATTGGCAGAATTGATCATATGGAGGACCGGATGGTTGGCATTAAGTCTCGAGAGGTCTATGAGTGCCCCGCGGCGCAAATCATCATTGAGGCTCACAAGGATTTGGAGAAAGCAGTTCTGACCCGACACGAATTGACGGCTAAAACACGGGTCGACGAAGAATGGGCGTTTCTAGTTTATGGAGGGTTGTGGATGGAGCCGCTGAGAGAGGCTTTAGACGCGTTCATTGATAAGACTCAGGAAAGAGTATCCGGTGTGGTAAGGGTGAAACTATACAAGGGAGGTCTTCACGTGGTTGGGCGATTTTCTCCCCTGACCTTGTACGACTTAAACCTCGCCACCTATGAAGGCGTTACCACTTTTGATCAGACGCTTGCCGAGGGATTCATCGAACTGTGGGGACTGCAAACTAAAGTAGCCAACATCGTTAAACGAAAGATGCTTAGAAAAGAAGAGATGTAAAGGAAGACCTGACACCTTTTCGCTACAACCCGCCTATGATTAATAAATTTTAAAAGTTTTACGGATAAATACAGGTTGTCGTTTTAGCAGATTATATTTCAATATCAGAATATATCAGAGGATCTTTTTGGGCATGAAGGCTCTAGGATGACAAGATATCGAGTGCAGTTGGTGTTATAGATGCCCGTGCCAACACTTCTAAACGCCATAAAACAAATCGGAGGACCACCTTATGGCAGAAAAAGAAGCATGCGAGTCGTTCATGTTAGTAGTTATTAGCCGTGGTTACAAACGATACAAAGTAGAGGATAGGACTCATCCCAAGAGACTGGAGACGGGTAGTTAAAAAAAGGTGACTACATAGTTTTAAAGGAGAAGATAGCACTTAGATAGAAACAGTGGAGAAGAAAACCTTGTCGAACCTACTTCGTGGGGGACGTTTATCTTCGTCGAGAAGTGATGTTACAGAGTACACTTCGTCAATTGAAAGTGACGTTGTGTTGTTTTCAGCGGTCGTTAAAATCAATCAAGCCCACTTAATCATGCTAGTGGAACAGGGAATTGTTTCTAAAGAGGAGGGAAGCTTTCTGTTGAAGGCTTTGACGGGAATTAAGGAGGTCGAGGTGAAGCCTTCTCTGGAGGATGTGCATATGTACGTCGAGGAAGAAGTGGTCAAGGCTACCAACGAGGTGGTGGGAGGGAATCTCCATATTGCTAAAAGCCGAAACGACCAGGTGTCCACCGCCATCAGAATGAAGTTGCGACAGGACCTCATTGACCTAGTTGACGTGATAACGGCTTTGCAGGAAGCCGTCATTCAAAAAGCAGGTCAACACGTTCACACAATTTTCCCTGGATACACACACCTCCAACCTGCTCAGCCCATAACCTTTGCCCATTACCTCGTCGCCTGCTTCGACGTCTTAGACAGAGATGTACAGAGGATTCAAGATGTTTTTCAACGGGTCAATAAGTGTCCCATGGGGGCTTGCGCTCTGGCAACAACGAGCTTTCCCATAAGTCGGGAACGCGTGGCTGAGTTGCTTGGCTTCGAAGGACTCATAGAAAATTCAGTGGACGCGGTTAGTTCTCGGGACTTCCTTTTGGAGACACAGTCGGTATTAACGATTCTCAGCGTTGACGTGAGTAGAATGGTGGAGGATTTGATTCTTTGGAGTTCACTCAATTTTGGTTTAGTCGAGTTGCCAGACGCCTTCGCCTCCACGAGCAGCATCATGCCCCAGAAAAAGAATCCAGATGTTTTGGAAGTCATCAGAGCGAGAATGAGCCACATTCAAGGTAACTTTGTCAGTATAGCATCGACCTTGAGGGCTTTGCCCTCCACTTACAACATGGACTTCCAAGAAGTATCGCCAACATTATGGGAGTCCCTGAGAGAAAGCGAGCGCGCTCTGGC
>JAZFSF010000009.1:0-2196 GCA_036446055.1 Bathyarchaeia archaeon
ATCTTCATTGATCGCTTCGGGCTTGTTTGTAAGCATTGAATTGACTTCGACTATTGTTCCTTCTACGGGAGAATTTATCGATGAAACAGTCTTTATCGACTCAACTTGCGTGATTTCCTCGGATAACATAACCGTAGAACCGACTTGGGGGAGCTCTATATAGATGATGTCTCCACCCCTTCTTTGAAAGAAATCTGTCACGCCAACTCGAACGCGTTCATTTTCTATTTTAACCCATGTTTCGTTCTCGGTGTAAAGAAAACCCTTTTTCACAGTGAAAATGAATTTATCGGCTAAAATTTGAAAGTATTCTCCACTCATTTTATACACATCTTATAATTATAAAAATGGATAATTATTCTTATTCATTCTTCACTAGGCTAATCTGGTTTCCAAGTCTAAGTATATGAGTGTATATATCCAAAAAAAGGGGAAAGGATGGAGAGATAGTTTTAAGATATCTCTTTTATATCTGTTATTGCTCGTTTAACCACTTTTATCTTTTAATGTCTCTTGGGCGGCTGCAAGTCGTGCAATGGGCACTCTGAATGGAGAACAGCTTACGTAATCTAATCCTGCTTGATAGCAGAACCGGATTGATTCAGGATTTCCACCATGCTCACCACAGATTCCAATCTCCAAATCCTTATTCACGCTTCTCCCCAAGTCCACACACATCTGCATCAAAGCGCCCACTCCTTTTACGTCTATTTGGGCAAACGGGTTGACGGCTATAACGCCTTCTTCAATATACTGTGGTACGAACTTTCCTTCTGCATCGTCTCTGCTCCAACCAAAGGTTGTCTGTGTCAGATCGTTGGTTCCAAAGGAGAAGAACTCTGCGTGTTTCGCTATCTCATCAGCGGTTACACAAGCTCGAGGCAGTTCTATCATAGTGCCTAACTCATAATTCAGTATAATGCCAGATTCCTTTTCGATCTCCTTGGCCACTCGCCTAACATTGGCGTTGATGAACTTAAGCTCACTGACATTTCCAACCCCAGGAATCATGATCTTTGGTTTAATGTCACATCCTTCTCGCGTCAGTTCCACAATTGTTTCAAGTATCGCTCGAACTTGCATCTCGTAAATCTCAGGGTTAACAATGCCAAGACGACACGCTCTGAAGCCTAGCATGGGGTTTGCTTCACTCAGAAGCCGTACCTTTCTCAGAACACCCTCTTTCTCTTCAAGTTCCTTGCTCTTCTCGCCTTTCAATCGTCTGGTAGTAACGTCTGTAAGAATATCTTCGAACCTTGGAAGGAACTCATGGAGAGGCGGATCCAACAACCTGATTATCACTGGGAGGCCCTCCATCACTTTTAAAATTTCTTTGAAATCTTTCTTTTGCATGGGCATCAGACGATTTAAAGCGTCTCTTTTTGCTTCATCCGTATCCGCTAAAATCATTTCTTGGACGATTGGGAGGCGAGCAACATCGTTAAACATGCGTTCAGTACGGCATAAGCCTATACCTTCAGCCCCGTATTCCCTTGCCATCCTAGCGTTTTCAGGGGTGTCAGCATTCGCCATGACACCCAACGTCCTTACGTCATCGGCCCACTTAAGTAACCTATCAAATTCTTCACTCATCTCTGGATCAATGGTTGGAGCTTCACCTAAGATGATGTTTCCTAACGTCCCATCAATCGTGATAATGTCTCCCTCTTTGATAATACGGCCCTCAATCTCAAAGCTCTTCGCCCTCAGATCTATATGAAGGGCTTTACAGCCAGCCACACACGGTTTTCCCATAGCTCGAGCCACAATTGCCGCGTGACACGTCATTCCTCCTGTACTCGTTAAGACTCCTTGGGCTGCGGCTAATCCGTGAATGTCTTCAGGGGTAGTCTCAGGGCGCACTAGAACAACTTTCAGCCCCTCATTTCCCTTTGCTTCAGCTTCGTCTGCATCAAACACGACCATTCCTGACGCTGCACCAGGTGATGCCGCTATACCTGTAGCCAAAACTTCTACTTTGGCCTCGGGATCGATTGTTGGATGTAAAAGTCTATCAAGGTCTGATGGATTAACCCGAAGTATTGCTTCTTCCTGGGTTATCAAGCCTTCTTCTGCCAGATCAACTGCTATCTTGACAGCTGCTTGAATCGTTCTCTTCCCAGTTCTCGTCTGAAGTATATAGAATATTCCCTTTTCTATTGTGAACTCTAGATCTTGTACATCTCGATAATGCTT
>JAZFSF010000010.1:0-4196 GCA_036446055.1 Bathyarchaeia archaeon
ACGTTTTTGACTATGCGAAGCCACTTTAAACACACGACCATTCCACACGTCCATCCGTTTCTCACCCCACAGAGCCAGCTCAAACCTTCCAGTTATCAGTCAAACCCCCTCGCTATTTGTATGTATATGAAAAAGCAAGTTAAGCCTAAGTAAAATAATGAAGACCGACGAGGATAGCCTGGTTTCATTCACTCAAGCTAGCTAAGGTGTTGTGGTAACGCGAAGCGTTGTTCACAACTGACGAGGACTCATGATTATCATTATTGGAGTGTAAATTGCTCTCCCGCCTTCAATAGGACGACAGTTATCTGTGATCGATCCTCCACCGCTCGCTTGAAGTCCTCGGGATTGGTGTCCCAACGATGCATGGGAAAAACGTTTTTGGGGTTGATTGCAAGGGCAGCTTCGACAGCGTCCGAGTTGTCCATGGTGTAGGTGTCCCCGCTTGGAAGTAACGCCAAATCGATGTTCCTCGACTTCAGTGCCTTCATTTCTTCGATGAAGTCTGTATCTCCAGTGTGGTAGATGGTCTTACCTTCAGCCGTCAGTAAGTAGCCGACGCCAAGGGTCTTCGGATGATAGGGAACCCCTGGTGACCGAAACCGTTTATTGTTGTAGGCGGGAACCGCTTCCACGACGACGCCGTCTACAATCGTCTTCTCTCCTGACTTCAGGCTCTTCACCGGTCCCCCGACCATTGAGAGACAGTCCGATGGCGCGACAACGGTTGTATTATGCTGACGAATCGCTTGGATTTTAGAGGAATCACAGTGATCCGAGTGGGAGTGACTTATCACGATGAGATCGGCTTTCTCCGCGTACTCTCCTACATACGGGTCAAGGTAAATGGTTTTTTCCCCTGCGTTAATCATGAAGCTGGCATGTCCCAGCCAAGTCACGTTCACAGAACTCATAGTGTATACCTCGGTTATAGATAGACGATGGGAATTATTTATCTACTTCGTAGATTTTACAAGTAGAAGCCTCAAATTTCCTTGTTAATCGTAGATGTTTTTGCTAGTATAGGATAGGCATATAAACTAAAATGACGTGTTACACATTTAGTATAGGACATGATTGATAATGAAGACCTTGACTGTTGGGATATCCACCTGGGTATACGTGACTGTACCGATTGAAGAGGCGATTAAAAGGATTCATGGAGCGGGCATCCAATTCGTAGAGCTCTGGGGAAATACGCCAGCGCATTTAGACCCGATCACGCATCCGAGAGAACGTGCCAGCGAGGTCGCAGATACCTTGAAGGCTTTGGACATGACAGCTGTCTCTCTCCACGCACCTTTTTCGGGTTTAAACATATCCAGCGCCAACGAAGACGTGAGAATGGTCTCCGTTGCCTCAGCGATGAGGTCGGTGGAGTTTTGCAGGGAAATGGCTTGTCCACAATTAGTCATTCACTTATCTGCCTCTCCTGGAGTAAAGAGCAAAACCGTTTTGGTTGAGACGAGGAAGTTTACAGTAGAGTCTCTTGACGAAATCACCGATTACGCTAGTAAGAACGGAGTGAAGATCCTCCTTGAAAACATGATAATCCATCCGAATCACTTGAGGATTGGATCAAAGGTGCAGGAGCTGCTGGACCTCGTGAGCCGTTTTCAGGGGCGGAGGGTTGAAATCTGCATAGATACCGGTCACTCTTTATTGAATAAACAGAATCCGAGTGAAGACATCCGGCGAGCAGGGAAACACCTGAAGTCTCTTCACATTAATGATAACGATGGTATAAAGGATAGTCATTTGGGACCAGGACGCGGATTGATCGATTGGCCTGCAGTATACAGCGCCTTGAAGGATGTGGAGTACACTGGGGTTTTCCTATTCGAGCTTTATGGGTATGAGGTAGTGAGGGAAACGATAGAACAGGCGAAAACCTATGCAAGACGGTTACTGGAATAGAAGTCGGTGATAATAGAGTTAGAAGATTGACTTCCTGCTAAATGATGATTGGGGAACTGTTTTTTGCGTAGATTGCAAAGGGATAGTCAGAAGAAGGAGTAAGTCGATTGGCGTATATCTAGTAGGGCATGGGACGGAGTTTTGATGTGGAGTGGATTTGGTTGTTCTGGAAGCCCAATCGTATGTTGAGGAATTCGGGGAGCACTTTTTGACTGAACAATTTACTCGGCTTTCCAAATACGACGCCGGGGCATTGGGGATACGCGTAGACGTAGAAGTTATGATTCTTGTATTTATAATGAGCCGCGTCTTTATGGCCAAAACTGGAGTCTCCACGGATTCTGAAGGGCCAAAGCTTACACGCGAGGGGCTTTCTGCGTTGTAACTTACACGCCCACGCTGTTAAAGACTTGGAGAGAAAGAGACAATTATTATCAATCGTTTTTTTAAGGTAGAAGCCGCTGATGTTCTGTTCGACTATCCCATAACCATATGCTTTGACGAGCATCAACCACTCTGGCGTTGTCAATTGTACGGTGGTGCGTCTGCAGCATCGGCCACACCTCACGCATCCCCAATACTTCACTTGACTCCAAGGAACCAGTTTCAAATGCCTTCACCTCATAGAACGCGATGCACGCCAAGCGAAAGTTGACCTTCAGACTAAAATATGTTTTTAATTTAACGACGTGTCGACTGCATTCTTTGACGTTAAATCGTCAAAGGAAACGTCGAACATGGCTAAGACTTTGGGCAACAGGAAGAATCTGTTTCATCTCATAGTATTCCAAGTCCAATTTGTTGTATGAGAAAAACTGGTATGGTACAGCACGTTCATAGAGTCGTCCTTTCCCTTTTTTGATGATGTAGTCGACCTTATTGTCCACCGTCAGTTCCCAACCGTTCTTCAAGAGGAGTCGCACCGCTTCAACGTGGGGCGCTCTTACTTTATATCTTGTCATAGGCTTTGCCAATATCTTCCAAATGACCAGGTCACGATAAGGAATCTTCCTTGCTCTCAATTTCTTCAACGTCTAGTTCCCGCCAACCACAGGGGTTAACGTCTTGGTCAACTAAGTATTTCGATGAGAGGCGAAGGTCATCTTTCAAACACGTTTTGACGTTTTTTAATCTGGTCGAGGATACACGTGACTTTTGCAAATTCGTTGGCGGTGGTACCCCATATTTTGATTGCGTTAACTGGTTTGCCAAATAACTTTTTGTCAGCTTCTTGTTTCACAGTAACATTAGATGAAGAAGATTTCTGTTTGTCTAATTCAGCGATCACCGAAGTGATGTCAATTCCTTCCTCGAGGAGTAGATAGAAGTAGGGTTGTAAACTCCTATCGACGACGAGTACACGACGGCCATCGCCATCAATTCCTCATAGACGAATCTCCGACACGCCATCAACAACCTTGTCATTAAGATCTAAGAGCCAGAACTGTAGTTTCAAGGAATGCCCTCACATCAAAGTTGAAGGAGATCGAGCTTATATTTTTCTGGTTCAATCCTTGACGTGTGTCTATTGAAGAGAGTGGTAATAGATCAGGGCGTCTTCATCGTCATAATATCGCTCAATGGCGTGGGAGTAGATGAAGCCGTGGTCTTCGTAGAACCTTTGTGCTTCGATATTGCCTCGTCTGACTTCCAAGCGAACCGTGATTACTCCAAGGCTTCGAAGAGCCTGTAACAACTCGACGATGAGGCGTTTTCCAATACCTTTTCGTTTCTCAGAGGGATGGACGGCTATCGCCAGAATGTGTCCATGACCTCGGTCTTCAGTGGCGATGATGTAGCCAACTGGTGTTCCAGCATGCTCTGCAACGAAAAAGGTTTCAGGATTCAAGCTTTGTAAGGTCTGTAAAAAAGCATGTGGATAGGGGTCCTTGAAGCTCAAAAGCTCTATCTCATAAATGACGTCAAAGTCCCTTTCAGTCGCTTTCCGAATCACTGCGTCCCCCATTAAGCCTTCCTTCACACCAGCAGTCTCGTCTGTTCACCCTCTCCAATCAACGTCTTAAAGTCCATCCCCTTTTGCAACGCATCTTTGAGGGAGATCTTATAGTTTAAGCCAGGGGTTGCCAACAGCTGATCGGGACGAATGAAAAGCCACGGTTGCCTCTGACCCTTAAACTTTATGGCGACGATGGGCTGACACCCAAAAATTTGGGAAAACTCGAGCAATTGAGCAATTGAAGCCCCCCGAATGTACAAGACTTTCTTTCGAGTCGTCTTCACCTCAATGGCGAATTGGAGTCCCCGGTCCCGTCTGCCTA
>JAZFSF010000011.1:0-3010 GCA_036446055.1 Bathyarchaeia archaeon
CGTCTTTCAATTAATTCATTGATGAGCTTTGTTGACTTGTTATTCAATCTTGAAGCGGTTGAATGGTATCCACAGGCATCGCTTTGCAACGCGGTTTCCCGCAAAAACCACGCCTTCTCTTTCGAGAAAGGCGCGTTTAACGGCTAAGCCACCGCCATACCCGTTTAAGCCGAGATCTGAGCCTATAACTCGGTGACAGGGGACGATGGGGGCGAAGGGATTACCGGCCTGTGCGTTTCCCACTGCTCTCGCAGCACGCTTGTTTCCCGCTGCCTCTGCAATCATTCCATAAGTTGTAACCGACCCGTGAGGGATTTCTGAAGTTATCTGCAGCGCTTTTTTGGTGAAAGGGGGTAACCGATCAATATCTAGATTGAAAGCCATATTCACCGGCTTTCCTTGGTAGATAAGATGCATGTTGTCTAGTATCTTCAAGGTAAGTCCCCGTGGTTCAATTTCGCTAAAAACAGTGTTTACTGAAAGGTTCTCTAATGTGTTTACGGTAACATCTTTTCTATCCTTACATGAGAAGCCACAAGCTATGATCTTCTCACCCTCCAAGACTACTGAGAACCATACACCGTCGATTTCTTTCACAGATAGATGATACATGATTCATACCAAGTATTTTGTTGCCAAACTCTACACAACGACCCTTAATTAACTCGTTTATTTGGTATAGCTTCCAAACCTGATAAATCGATTACCTACTATTTTTCGAGAATCAGTTTTCTATTGTCGTGTTCCTTTTCAAATAGACGGCAGATGCGGATAAAGGAGATTTTGTGTTTTAACCTAATCGGAATTGGGTTTTAGCTTGTTATCGAGGTGTTTTTCCTTTAAGGATGCCGTCTTTATGGATACCAGTTCTCTGATTGGTAAGTGGTAGGGACACCTTGATTCGCAATCTCCACAATCAATGCATGTTGAAGCCTTTGCAACACCTTCTCGAAATCGGTTTTCAAATCTATGCGACCAACCCATCCGTTTCTCGAGTACCTCCCAGCGCAACAACATGGATATAGGTATCTCTTGGGGGCAGGGTTGACAGTAGTCACAGCCGCGGCAGAATTGGTTTCCGAGTTCCACTTTGTCTTTCTCTATTAGACCCAACTCTGAGTTGGTCAGGGTGTAGGTGCCTGAGGCGATGGCGATGTTCTCTTCCACCTCTGCTACACTCATCATGCCAGGTATCACAACATCAACGTTCTCATCTCCCAGCAAGAACTTTAGCGCTATGTTAGCGTTGGTAAAGGCGCCTCCGCCAAAGGGCTTCATTATCACTGTGACCACATTCATCTCGCGGCATAAAGGAAGCAGCTCTTCAGCAGGTATTCTAGTGAGATAGTTGAAGGGAATCATCACGGTCTCGAAGATGTCCTCCTTCACAATCTCGGTGAGAAGAGACGGATCGTGGCCTGTGATACCCACATGCAGTATCTTTCCCGTATCACGCGCCTCGTATAAGGCTTCTAATGCACCATTCGGTGCCTTCACCTGCTCCCAGGCATCTCTCGAAGACACGTTGTGAAGCTGGTAGACGTCGATCCAATCCGTCCTGAGGTTTTTCAGGCTGATCTCAAGCTCCTCAAGTACTCCCTCCTTACTCCGTTGTGATGACTTGGTTGCCAAAAAAACCTTCTCTCTAACGTCTTCAATGGCCAGGCCTATTCTTTCCTCACTCACCGTGTAGTTCCTAGCAGTATCAAAGTAGTTGATGCCCAGCTCGTAGCAGCGACGGACTACTTCGATGGCTTCCTCCTCGGAAACCCGCTGAATAGGTATACCGCCAAAGCCTAAAATCTTAATATTAAAATCCGTTCTACCCAGAAACCTGTCTTTCAAGGGATAATTCTCCTTTCTACACTGAGTTGACTCGTCTAGAAAACATCAAAACAACAAACGCTATTGAACATATAAATCTTCATGCAGAATATAGAGTTTGGCAAGTATATGCAAATGGATTTTCTTAGATGCCTTCTTCGGATTTTATCCTTTACCATCTGTGCCTCATTTAGTCAGGGTGTACCAACCAGTTATATGTTATGAAAGAATAAAAAAACATTACAAATCTAGCTAGCAGTCCTTCACAGATTATGTCCATGCAAATGCATAGATAATAACTGCCCCGATCTGTATGTTAATTTTTTTAGTTTGTTGATTTTCTTTTTTCGGTACTAAAATGTGGATAACTATCGGGGTACTGGGCAGTTGATAGAATCTTATCACCGATATGTTTGATAGAGCGTTATTGGTGTCCACGCTATTCCATGTAATCGTTACAGCGATACTGTTCCCTATTACATCAATTAGGTGGCATGATTTCATCTTCAAGAGAATCGGAGATAGACGTAAGCGTGAGTGGATCCTTTAGGCTCTGAATGTGGTTTAAGATGAGTAGTGCTGCTGATTTGTCTAGAGGAATATTGCCGTTTCCGCATTTTGGTGATTGAATACAGGATGGACAGCCTTCTTGGCACTCGCAGTTTGTTAGTAATTGGAGGGTTGCCTCGAACAAGTTCTCTACTAGCTCGTAGAGTTTTTCTGATATCCCTATTCCTCCTTCAAAGCCATCATAAATGAAGATCGTGGATAATCCCGTGTCATAGTGCATTGAGGTTGAAGCCCCTCCAATATCCCATCGATCGCACATCGCGTATAGCGGGGTCATCGCGACCATGGCGTGTTCGATGGCATGAAGTCCACCTTCAAAGTCTAAGCCTTGACGTATGATCTCTTCTTTTAGTTCTTGTGGGATTGTGAACCACATCCCAACGGTTGTAAATTCTAATGGTGGTAAATCGAGTGGTCGGTTGCCGATAACTTCGTCATACGTCTTGAGTACGTAGTTATGATAGAATTCTGTGACTTGAATCTCGCCAGTATGGACTGGTATTCCGATGTGCTTATCTTGATTCTGTTTCTTTATCGTTATCACGACAGATGTTCTTGGTTTGGTGTAGTAATCAACATCTTTCTTTTTGACAGAAGCGATGAGATTTTTTAAATC
>JAZFSF010000012.1:0-2361 GCA_036446055.1 Bathyarchaeia archaeon
ATAAGCAGTACAGCTAAAACAAGGATTAAGATTATAACAAACGTTCTTGTCTTCATTTTAATGCCTCATTATTTTTACTCTACGTAATAAGGTTTTAACTATTGTATCCCCGCCACAGTGCTACTTGAGATTATCTTGCCCGCCGGGTAGAACCGGGCAGTTTCCTACCCGGAACCCCCACAGACCCGTACGTGCGGATTTCCCGCATACGGTTCCTCGAGTCATAGCTTCGCTGCATAACATGAATGTACTATTTTGGGTTGGGACAGTGGATAACGCTTAAGTACCTGGTTGAATTTCTCCCAGGTCATAGAACGTTTCCGAGACCGGCGATTCAGCCACTTCTTCCATACGCGCCTCACTTGATATTGAAAATTCTCTAGGCTCCTCATGTTGCCCGTTATCCCATAATACGCGTAATGTCCTCGCAGCTTTTTCTGTAAATGCTCGAATTGTACCTGGAGTGCCAGGTGTCGGTTTCTCTTGCACCACTCCGCCACTCTCTTAAGGCTTCTGCTGAAACGGCTCTTCTCTGTCCTTCGCTTTATCACCCAACGACCCTTCCGGGATAACCCCCAGTAATGTGTAAAACCAAGAAAGTCGAAGGTCTCCCGCCTTGGATCGCTCCTTCCGGTATCATGCTTCATTTTAGGCTTGTTGAACCTAACTACTCTTGTTTTCTCCGGGTGAATCGTAAGCCCATACTTACCAAACCGTTTCGATAATACTTCCATCACTCTCAGAGCATCTTCTTCGCAGGAGAACCCCAGAATGGCATCATCGGCATACCTGATAAGAAACGCCTTACCTTTCAACCGTGGCTTCACAACTATATGAAACCACTTGTCCAGTACCTTGTGCAGATAGATGTTACTTAGCATCGGAGAAATTACTCCCCCTTGGGGAGTACCTCTGACCGGATACGTCACGTTCCCTTTATCCAGTACACCAGCTTTTAGCCATTTCCCTATCAAACGTAGTATCACTCCGTCACACACCCTCTTTTTGAGAATACCCCTCAGGCAGGCATGATCCATGGTGTCGAAAAACTTCCGTATATCTAGATCAATAATCCATCCGCCTCCTATGCTCGTTAATTGCTCCCATAGTGACCGCACCGCATCATGGGCTGATCTTCCCGGCCTGAACCCATACGAGCACTCCAAGAACTCTTGCTCATATAAAGGTTCCAGTACCATTTGCACTGCCCTCTGAAGCAACTTATCCTCGAACGTCGGAACTCCGATCGGGCGAGTCTCTTTACCCTTTCCTTTGGGTATGTTAACTCGCCTGACATGTGGAGCTTTATAACTTCCAGACTTAGCTCGTTCCAAGAGCGACCTTAGGTTCTTTCCCAGATCTTGTGCGTATTCATACGCCGTTTGTCTGTCCACTCCAACTGCCCCATCTTTCCGTGTTTGTTGATAAGCTTCCAACAGCCAATTCAAGTCAATGTGATAGGCAAGCGATGTAAAACTCACCTCCGGGTGTATCCTCGCCAGCTTCGCTATCCGTTGCTGTTTCGTTGACACTGTCTCAGATTCCATTGCATCCTCCGTGTTTCCCCACAACAGTTCTATGACCCGACACTCCCCTTCCCTCCACAGGGTCCTCCGGGCAAGTTCCCCTGCTTTATCGGTACTATGAGAGCGCTACGACTTCTTGTTGCCCTTCTCACCGCGTTTCGTTTCCTTCACTTGGTGATACCTCTCCAGCATTCTTCATTTCGTACGTGCCCTAAGCACCTCCTATGAGTACAGAATGCTAGTTCATGGGCCTGGAGTTATTTTCCGTTATCCCCACCGGTTTCTCTGAAATGGAAGCAACAAGACCTCCCAGGTTCCTGAGTGACCCACTCCTGCATCTGCCCTGTTCTAGAACCCCGGCAAGGCCGTCCATGCCAGGCCTATACGGCATGTCGGTACTGCCCCCGCAATTATGAAAACGAAGGCCCCCACCACTAGTCTTATTTCGGGGCTGAATTGCACGGCTTTTGCAGTCGCTGTCTACGCTTCGCGGCATGCGTCACCACATTACCACGCAAGACTCGCTTCTGATTGTTGGCCAAACTCTACCAGACGGGATTGATTACCCGCAGGGTCACAATAGAAGGTTTCAAAGTGTTTACACTATCCTCCTTCCCCAGACTTTGCCTGGCGCGACATAAATTAAGACATTCTACTGGCGGTAATAGGCTGAATAATTATGGATCAGTCACAGGCTGTATTTGCCTGAATCTAAAATCTGCCGATTCATCTGGAAAATTTTCATCCCACGATTCATCGGCCACATAGCATTCGTATCCAGAATAACCATCACTAAAACTGGTGTCTGTAAAAGAATCAACCAGATTACCATTTA
>JAZFSF010000013.1:0-7599 GCA_036446055.1 Bathyarchaeia archaeon
GAGAAAACGAAGGGAGAAATCGTTAACCTACAAAGTGAGGATGGAAAATTCCTTCTCGAATTAAACTATTACGATTCTGATAGTCCTTATAACACTGAATATGCTGTAGGAGAAGGATTGGACCATCTGGCTTTCAAGGTCGAAGACCTAGATAAGGCACTTGAAGAGGCCAAACGATTTGGACACCAAGTGATTCAGGAAGTCAAGACAGAAAAAAGTCGGTGGGTCTATATAGAAGATCCGAATGGAATCTGGATTGAGCTCTACTGATTCATTCCAACTATCTATTTCTAAGAATTTGCAGACCAGGATGATTTTTCCGAAGAACGTGTTTCAAGTTAAACAGATAACTTTCTCCCTAATTTTTTCACTCATGGAATGGAAACAAAGGTCAATCTGATAACATGATTTCTTTTAAGTAGAATATATGATGAGAAGGAAAACTGAGGTCAAAAACATCTAAATAAAACGCCGTTGCTTCACAGTCTTGAACTAAACGATTATTTACATGTATTCTAGTAGAATAAACTGAAAGGAGTTATATGAATTGGTCGACTCAGATGTGGAGATTGGAATAATCGGTGGAACCGGCGTTTATGAACAAGAGATGATTGAAGACGTGAAAGAAACCAAGGTTTACACTCCATACGGTCGACCCTCCGACCTCATATCCATTGGATACTATGCTGAGAAAAAAATCGCCTTCCTACCACGTCACGGTAAAAACCATCAAATTCCCCCACACAATATTCCCTTTCGAGCGAATATCTGGGCGTTGAAGGAGCTTGGGGTGAAATGCGTCATCGCTGCCTCGGCTGTCGGAAGTTTACGAGAAGACTACAAACCATCAGAGTTCGTGATACTGGATCAATTCATTGATCGTACGAAGAATCGAGGCGATACCTTCTACGATGGAGGACAGGTCTGCCATATATCCACTGCGGATCCCTTCTGTCCAGAACTTCGAGAGATCTTTATCGCGTCGACCAAGGCGATGGGACTACCGACTCACGAGAAAGGAACTTACATATGTGTTCAAGGTCCCCGCTTCTCGACGCGAGCGGAGTCCAAACTCTTCCGTGGTTGGGGCGTAGATGTCATAGGTATGACTCTGTTTCCTGAGGTGGTTCTCGCTCGAGAGATGGGGATGTGCTACGTGTCCGTGGCTATGGTAACCGACTACGATGTTTGGGCTGACAAACCCGTGACCGCTCGGGAAGTCATTCAAACTATGGGGAGGAATGCAACGAATTTTCGAAAGCTAATCATGGATACCCTTCCAAAAATTCCGACAAAGAGGAGCTGCCGATGCAAAACAGCCTTAGAGGAGGCTCTATAATCCTTTTTTCTGATTTTGGTGAAAAACGTTTTAAACAATAAGACTTTTATTAGTAGGATACATATACCAGCAAACTCAAAGAGGAGGACTGATTATGTCTGAAGACCAAAATGTTGTCTATATTGGAAGAAAACCTGTAATGGCCTATGTCCTAGCCGTCATATCTCACATGAACACCCCTAACGCTGAGGAAGTTGTGTTGAAGGCTCGGGGTCGAGCCATAACGACAGCCGTTGACGTGGCCGAAGTAACAAGACGGCGATTTCTGCAAAAACTACAGATAGATAAAGTCAATATCGGAACAGAAGAGCTCACCGAACAGGATGGACGCAAAAGATCGGTATCAACCATCGAGATAACACTTAAAGCCAAACCAACTCCTTAAGAGCTTTATTTGTAAAAAATTAGGGAGAAAGCAATTCTCTTTTTTAACTTCTTATTTTTAACAATGTTTTTTTAAAGAAGTTTCAGCTCACGAGTAATCGCATCTATGATCGATGCCTTGCCTGGTCCGATGCCTAAGGCTGTTGGTGTGTTTGGAGGAATCTGCGTCAAGCCTCTGTCGACTATTAACGCTTTTGGTAAGTGTAGCCTTCCCACCCTTTTGTCCAAGGCTAAGAGTTCGTCGACAGAACTGACTTTCACAACCACCTTTTTCGCTCCTTCTCGACGCCACATTTTCCACATCTTTATATCTCGTTTCTTTGCCTCTTCAGAGGCTCCCAAACAAGCATGACACGCTTGACTGACTATCTTACCCACAGCCATATGCAGGTCCTTTCGAACCACAATGACCTGCTTCATAGTGAAGTCTATTGGCATTTTCCATAATCACCTTAACAACACAAACCTGATTATCCTGTTGGTTTTGACTCCGTTTCACTAATTAACAGTCACCTTGAATGATTTCACCCCTCAAAAACGTTCTGGTAGTCCCGAGTTCGCTGATATCCAGTGCAGATATGTTATGGTTTTATGTAAAACTTTTTGATCCCGCTGAACACCCATTTGTTGTATAAGGAGCCCCGATGTGAACCACCTAAACTAATCAGGGTCTTGAGGGACGAAACCTTAAAGAAGATTAATTCCCTCATTTACAATGAGAATGAGAAAGAGAGGAAGAAGATGACGAAGTATAAAGTCACCATCAATCGAGTCCTATGCATTGGATGTGGGATAGCTCCTAGCACGTGTTCTCAAGTCTTCGTTCTTGGGGACGATAATGGAATGAGCAGAGTGGTAGACGCGTACAGTGAGGAATTATCCGCTGAATTATCGGTTGGACTGATTCCGGAGACTCTTCGAGACTGCGCTGAACAAGCTGCTGAAGCCTGCCCCGCTCAAGCAATAGCCCTTGAGGAAGCTGTTTAAAACTGCTATAACAGCGTCCCAATATTTTTTAACTCACCCATTTGGGTTCCTGATTAGCTAATGAGCGATTATCTCAGAGGTTTACCTGTAACCCTTTGCTTCGCAGGTATTCTTTTGCTTCCCGTATTGATATCTTGCGGAAGTGAAAAATCGAAGCCGCGAGAAGGGTAGAGGCACCTCCAAAGACAGCGCCCTCGTATAGGTGCTCCAACGTTCCTACGCCACCAGATGCTATAACTGGAAGGGTGACGGCGCTGGAAATGGCTCTCGTGAACTCCACATCGTATCCCTCTTCAGTTCCGTCTCGGTTAATGCTGGTGGGAAGCAGTTCACCTGCACCTAGAGTTTCGCATTTCTTTGCCCACGCTACGGCGTCAATACCCGTCCCTGTGCTTCCGCCACGGATAACGACTTCGAAGCCTGAGGCCATCTGCTTGTTTCGGCGTCCGTCAATAGCGACAACAATCCTCTCCTTCCCAAAACGCTCTGAGGCCTCCTGTACGAGTCTTGGCTGCTTCACGGCAGCCGTGTTAACGGAGACCTTGCTCACCCCTATGTTGAAGAGCTCCGCCATATCTTCTAAACTCGAAATCCCTCCACCGACCGTGAGAGGTATGCTTATAACTTTGATGACGTCCTTCACCCACTCCTGCCGAGTCTTCCTCCCTTCAACAGTCGCAGCGATATCGAGGATCGCTAATTCGTCAGCACCTTCCTCCTCATAGAACTGGGCGTTCACCACGGGGTCTCCTACGTCCTTTAGATTGACGAACTGGACGCCTTTAACCACGCGTCCCCCCTTCATGTCGAGGCAGGGCATTATCTTTATGACACTCATTTCGGGGTCTCTCCAGCAACTGTAGTTTCAGTAGAGATATATTTACCTTTGGCCTCAGCATCAACGCATCGAAACTCAGAGCCTCAAACGAAAACCTTCTCCAAGAATGGTATATGAACTTCCACTCTCTCGTTCTTGTATAAGAATTGGCGGTACACCCGCGTATAGATAGATGTAACTTATTTCTAACCAAACTTATTTAGTAAACAAGTTTTTTTGGGACTTTTGTGTGGATTCACTTTTAAACAGACGCGCTTACAACGTAGCAGTACCCAGAGATAGAGAGTACAATGAAGAAGGAATCAAAAATCGTATCATCCCTAGTTTCCTCTGCGATAACTTTAGCCTCTGTCTATTTCGCGTTGACTTCTCTTTCGGTCATGCTTGGTACAGTTAAACTCTCAAAGTCGTCATGTTCAATGCAGGTCTCAAATCGGTCTTCAATTCGAATATCTTGTTCTTCGTTGTTTAGAACGCGTAAGTAAACAGACTCCTCTTTCGAGACGGATAGAATCAGAGAAAACGTTTATGTAATCTTTACTTGAGAACTCTATTCATTAGAAAACGCAAATTGAATGGGATGGGAATAGACTCGTGAAAGAAATTGAGTTCGGTATAAAGGTGCCAACGCTCTCCGAAGAGGGCGCCCGGGGAAATACATTCGTCAGCCAAATACTGCAATACATCCAAGACGCTCAAGACACTTATCAAACGATTTGGGTTTCCGATCACCTCATGCCGTGGGTAAAGGGTCCGAAAGGAGACGCCGATGCCTTAGAGTGCTGGACCATGATGACATATCTGGCTGGAGTATTCAAAGACCTCACTCTTGGAAGCGCCGTTCTGTGCAACTCGTTCCGCAGTCCCACGCTTCTGGCCAAAATGGCTGCCACCTTCAATACCCTCACAGGCGGAAGACTCATCTTGGGCATAGGCGCAGGCTGGAGCGAAGTGGAGTATAATGGGTATGGCTACGACTTTCCAAGTGCCCCTCATAGGATTAGACAGTTAGCGGAGGCAGTTCAGATCATTAAGCGCATGTGGACAGAAGATGAGGTACACTTCGAGGGAAGATACTTCAACGTTCGAGGGGCTAGGTGCTATCCAAGACCAGACCCCCATCCCCCGATAATGATAGGTGGTAGTGGGGAGCAGCTGATGCTGCGAGTGGTCGCCCGATACGCAGATTGGTGGAACACCCATGCAACCACCCCCAAAATGGTCAAACACAAGATGGATGTGCTTCGTGATCACTGCTCCAAGGTTGGACGCGACTTTGATTCGATTAAGACGACATTGGAGGGCTTTGTAGCCATCGCTGAGACGGAGGAGGAAGTAAAAAGGATTTCATCGCGGGGACGACGAGCCCACTTCGCTGGTACCCCGGAGCAGGTGTTGGATCAGGTTACCAGCTATATCGACTTGGGCATCGAACACTTCATACTCCGATTCCTCGACCAACCAAGAAAAGACGGAGCGAAACTCTTCGCGGAAAAAGTCATACAACAGATCACCTGAAACCACACCTGAACCAATCTAGCGACTTCTCCACTCCACCGTGAAGGCTGCCTCCATGGCTTTGACTTGCAGACAACTTATTCGTTGACTTGGGTTGATGACACGAAAGAAAACATCTTTATCTTTTAGCCTTAAATACGCTAACTAGATAATTGCTTTTATACCCTTGTTGCTACACTGTGTTGATAGGTGAAAACATGTCCTATTGTTCGAAGTGTGGAGCCAAAGTAGGTAAGGATACAGCCTTTTGTCCGACATGTGGGACTTCTATACGTCAATCTTCGACTAAGATGAAACAAAATAATTTGGAGAGAGGGACGAGAAGACCCAGAAGCACCCTAGCCGTCGTTCTGATCATCCTTTTGGTGAGTACTTCGATCATCCTTGCCATCACTTTTCTACCTCTTCGCGGAGTAGATGTTAATGCGTCACGCAGTGTTCCCTACCAGACCAGCGTTGACACGATAGCCCTCGACTTCGTCGCAGACGTGGCTCGTATCAATGTTGTCTTCGAAGATCTTGAGGATAACTTGGTAACGCTACACCTGTCTATACTAGGAAACGTTGGTGCTTTTGCACCTTCTAGCCTGTATGATCTTGCCTTCGAAAAGACCGTGGTGGACAACGTGTTGACGGTAACCTCGGAACTCGATGTCGCTGACCTCGTTTGGCCCTCATCGTTCATGAATTTAAACGTGACCTGTGATCTTCGAATCGACTACACCCTGAATGCTAGTATCAATATAAAAACAAGCGTCGGGAGAATCGTTGTAGACACTCGATCGGGAACCGTTCTAACAGCCACAAGCCTTGAAACTACTACAGGGAGCGTTGAAGTAACTCTAGTGACCGGAGTCATCCTTTCTGACGACATCTCCCTAACGAGTACCACGGGAGGCGTCAAACTCAATTGGAACAACATAATCGCAACAAAAGATTTACAACTAGATATAACCACAACCACGGGTGGCGTTGATGTGGATATTGAACAAGATTCGCGTCTTCAACACGAAGTCACTCTCAACGCTGCAGTTAAAACGGGTGGTGTTGACCTCAACATAGATCTTCAAGGTGCTGTTGGAGCCAAGATCGAGTCAACCGTCACAACAGGCGGCATAAACATTGAAAGGCAAATCGGGTTTTCTGGTACCAACGCTCAACTCCAATCAGATAACTATCCTGCTGACAGTGACTTTGAAGTTAATCTACAAACCACAACCGGTGGAATAAATATCGACGCAAAACACACCTCCTAACGAACATGAAGACCACTTCAAAACGACGATTACGACGTTTGAAGAAGCGAGTGCACAAATAGAGGTCAATTTCACGTACATCAGCCTCCAAACTAGGTATCCTCTATTCGCCTGAGGCTACCATGAAAGCGTAATTCATGGGCGTCGCTGAAGCCGTCTCTAGCATCCAACTCCTTTGTTTTCGTCACAATATGCATTCACTGATCATTCTTACGAAAAACATATACCTAAAATGATTGAATGTCTATATGTATACCTATTATCTTGATGTAATGAATCTCTCCAAATGAGGACATCATCACATGTTTAAAGACTCAAACGTAATTATGTGGTTGTCTCGGCGTGAAGAGAAAAAGGTTTTAAAATTATGTAAATCCCACCTCGACAAGATAGTTGAAACCGTGGAAGAGATGAAATGGGTCGTACACTCTTTTTGTGATGAGGACTTCAACGCGTTGGAAGAGCACTACAAGAAGGCGTTTGACAACGAGCGAGAAGCGGACGATATCAAACATCGCATTCTCAGGGACGTGTCATCTGGCCCGCTCCACCCCATAGATCGGGAAGAGGTCATACGCCTCGTGTTGACGGCGGACGACATCGCCGAGAACGCTAAGTCGGGGGCGCGGAAGCTACGGCTGGCGTCCACCAAATGTCTTAACGACCAGATCCGCGTTGGACTCCGCGAGATGGCTGACATGTGCGTCGAGATCGCTCACAGCGTACGCGTTGCGTTCGAGAAGCTAAATGTGGGCACGGACGCCGCTATCGAGGCTGCTAATCAAGTGGAGGCCCTGGAGGAGAGCATCGACGAGTTTCGCCTTGGTCTGTTGAAGGCGATCTTGAGTTGTAAGCAACCGGTGGTGAGCATCATGAGCTTGGGGCCGTGGCTCATGCTACTCAACGCTATTGAGAACATGGAAGATGTGTCGGATCGTTCAGAGGACGTGGCCGATGTCATACGAAGCATCGCCATACTGCGTTGACACTCATACCTGCCATGGGCGTGCTTTGTACTGGATACATAAATTTTTCTATCACTAAATTATCACTTTTTTCCCATCCAGCCACTAAGCTTGTGATTCCAGACTAAAACAGCATCTCACTCTTTTAGGTTATAAGCAAAGTTTCTTGACTGAGTGGTTCTATGAGGCTTACTGGATTATCCTACTGAATAGCTGATAAAAAATTGACAGATCAGGATAACCTCTGATCACCCCTTTGAAAATGATGATACTGCGTTTTTTTATCGAGTATAACTCTAAAAACGATTCAAT
>JAZFSF010000014.1:0-6712 GCA_036446055.1 Bathyarchaeia archaeon
GGTGCTGCGGGTGATCCAACTTTAGCTACAAAGGAAAAGGGTAGGGCATGGATAGAAGCGGGAATAACAGGTTTGATAGGCATCAGTAGAGACTTCAGAAAGTTTGAGATACGAAAGCGGGTTAACCACCACTGAATGCGCGCGCGTTAGCCTAACCCCTTTTTTTATGACTAAGTGTTAAGAGTTAAATATTGGTAACACATTTTTCTTGAAAAGAATATTGTTTTAACGATAAGAACGGTAGATAAGGTGTATAGTTAGTGAATAATAACGAAAATAGTTTTAGATTACACTTTGATAAGTCAGTTTTTACAGTGATTATAAATTGACGAAAATGAGGTTTTAAGATGGTAAAGATGAGGTTTGCAGTCACTCTTCCCGGGGGCCCGTACAAAACGGAGAATTTGAGGCTTTCAAAACAACTGGGTTGTACAGATGTTATTGGTAGTGGGCCTCGTGCCTTCCATTCGATGTATGGTGATGCGCGCAATGTCGAGGACTCTGAGGTCTGGGCATTTGGTGACTTGATACGGATGAAGCGACGGGTTGAGGATTTTGGGCTCCGATTGGATGTCTTTGAAGATGGTCCAAACATCGAGAAGATTATTTATAATTTGCCGGGTCGTGAGGAGCAGATGGAAAACTTCTGTAAGTCTCTGGAGAATTTAGGTGCCGCGGGTATCCGTACCATAAAGCCCCAGCATATGCCGCCTGGGTGGAACAAGGTCATGACGACGTCTGCTTTTAAGCCCACGAGAGGAGGGGCCACATCAAGGGCCTTCGACTATGAGCTTGCGAAGAATGCACCTCTCACGGCGTATGGACGCGTGAGTGAGGATCAGATGTGGAGTAACCTGAGTTTCTTCCTCAAGGGAGTGCTTCCCACTGCTGAGGCAGCTGGGGTCCGTATCTCCCTTCACCCCGACGATTCCCCCATTTCTCCTCTTGAGGGCTTCGCTCGAATACTGCGAAGCGTCGAAGCCTTTGACCGCATGCTTGCGATCTATCCCAGCCCAAATATCGGTCTGAACTTCTGTCAGGGCTGCTTTGCGGAGATGGGTGTGGATGTACCCACAGCCATACGCCACTTCGGCAAAAATCAGAAGATTTTTTTCGTTCACTTTAGAAATGTAAAGGGATCCGTTCATGAGTCAGGAGGCTTTCAAGAGGTCTTCCACGATGACCCCTCGGGTCGGGTGGATATGTTTGAAGCCATGAAAGCTTACTACGAGGTTGGATTTGAAGGACCCATGCGCCCAGATCACGCACCAGCAATGGAAGGCGATGAACGGTTTGGAGGCCACATAGGTTATCATATGCTCGGTAAGATCTTAGCCTTCGGATACATGAAAGGTTTATCGGAAAGTATTGAGAAAACTGAGTGATAATGCCTATAAAGAGTGTGACAAACACGATGAACAATAAAAATAAAAAGTTAGCTTCTATAGTGCCTGAAGACAGTCGTCTTGAGCAGCTTTGTACTGGTTTTCAATTCACTGAAGGTCCTATTTGGAACGCAGTGAACGACGTTTTGTTATTTAGCGATATTCCTGCAAACCGCATATATGCCTGGTCTTCTATCGAAGGCGCTACGCTATTTCGCGAGCCAAGCGGTAACTCCAATGGCTTAACTTATGATCGGGAAGGTCGTCTGATACTTTGCGAGCATGGTACTCGACGATTGTCACAACTTGAAAACGGTGATGTCTACACCGTCTTGAGCGAGAGGTTTCGAGGAAAACGTCTTAACAGCCCCAATGACGCGGTGGTGAAATCGGATGGAACGATTTACTTCACCGATCCCCCGTATGGCATAAAGCCTGAAGAGCAAGAGCTTTCATTTCAAGGCGTTTTCAGTTTCGATCCTGAAAGCCAAAACTTGACGTTACTTGCAGATGATTTCGATCGTCCAAATGGTTTAGCATTCTCACCTGATGAGCGTGTGCTCTACATTGCGGATTCATCGAGTAGACGCCACATACGCGCCTTCGATGTTCATTCCGACGGACTGTTGAGAAGAGGCCGCGTCTTTGCTACAATAGATTCCGAGTCCCCAGGAAATCCTGATGGAATGAAGATAGATGTGGAGGGAAACCTCTATTCAGCTGCAGCCGGAGGCATCTGGATTTATAGCGCTGATGGCGAGAGCCTCGGTATCATCCCCACTCCTGAAACACCAGCCAACTGTGCATGGGGCGATAAAGACGGAAAAAGCCTTTACATAACTGCCCGAACCTCGCTATACCGCATTAAACTAAACGTTCCCGGTGTACGCCCAAAGTAATAAGGGATTTCTCCTAATACGTAGTCATAGGAGTTATCCCTTCTTCTGTCAATCGTTAGAGACAAAGAGTTAAGAGAAAAATAAAATGATATTCTTTGATCCTATGAGAAGAAGCTAGTTCGGAGAGTTAAAAGAGGGCTACATAAGTAGAAAGTTTTTCTGAAGAAGAGTCTGGGTGAGTTATTATTCTTAGACACTTTTATTAAGACACTAAGATTTCTGACATATCTTTCCACATACATCCGAAGCAGAACTTCAAACAACTGATCGTCTAGCTAACGATATTAAAGGTTAGTTTATAGGCAAGAGTGATTTACAACTGATACCTTGAGATCATCTATAGGTACCTCATCTTTTCTGGTTTGAAAAGAAAGTCGTGATGAAAAGCATTCAAATATATGCGTTCTATGTTAATGGACTCCTGTGTTTGGCGAAGATCATGGATAGAAGATGGGATATAAAAAATAATCCTTTGCTATTGATATCTTTATCTCAGATAAGCATTTCAATAGGAAGGAATCTAGTGAATCCCCTCTTCCCTATATATGCTTCTTCATTTAATATTTCATATACCATTATGGGCTTGGTGTTATCCTCCTTCGGTATTTCGCGTTTATTTGTCGAGATCCCTGGAGGAGTATTAACAGATAGGATTGGTAGGAAGCCGATTATAGTATTTGGCTATCTATTTGTAATCGCTTCCCATCTCATAGCTGGTTTTGCGCAAACACCTCTTGTATTGGCGATTTCTCGTATGCTAATGGGTGCTGGCTCCGCTTTATCCTTAACAGCAGCCACAGTTTACGTTACAGAAATAGCAGCTAGAGACAACAAGACCAGAGACCTTGCTCTCTTCCAGAGCACCTTATCCATAGCAGGCATTGTAGGGCCTACCCTGGGAGGATTAATCTCTGACAGTCTTGGAATAAGGAACATCTTCTTTATTTCAGCAGCAACCTCTTTCATAGGGGTAATATTCGCAACTATGTTAAGACGTCGCGAGGCAATACCCAGATCGGAAAAACCATCATCAAGCGTTTTTTCCATCAGAGAAATAATTACAGAAAGAAGGATGCTAATACTCAGTGCTTCATGTTTCATGATGTTCTTCCTGTTTTCCAGTATAAGGGGTACCATGATTCCCGTGTATGGGGCTGAAGAATTGAAGTTGAGTTCGTTTGGGATTGGAGTTGTATTCAGCGTAACATCTGCCACGACAGTGGTAGGGTTACTCCTTTTAACTCACAGACTTGAGGACCGCTTAGGTCGATCAAAGCTGCTGTCATTTGGCTTTCTTATCTGTTCTATATCAGTCATTTTAATCTCCTTTGCCTCAGACCTCATTACTCTCTCCATCTTCGTAATTCCACTAGGATTAGGTTTTAGCATTCTCCAACCCACTGTCTTTGGTATGATAAGTGACTCTGCAGAACCAGAAAATAGGGGCTTAACTATGGGTATCTCCAGAACAGTAGCGGCCTTAGGAATAGTTATTGGGCCTACGATGGTGGGAGGGCTGATAGACCTTGGTCAACCCCTTTTAATATTCTATATAGTATCGGGACTTCTTTGTTTGTTTTCTATAATAACATATGTCATCTTCAAGAAGCTCAAATAAGTTACCAGTGCCCTCAGGGTCTGTCGTTTGACTAGGCTGTGAAACTGCTCTCGCCTTTCTGTGGAGATAACTAAAACAAATCTTAAGCTTCAAATCTTCTTGAACAATAGACTCCTACTGAGGCTTGGTTGTCTGTTGAAATGATTGCATGTATAGCGTTGACTTCATAACTCTGGCCTCGTCTATTTGGACAAAGTAGGCTGTTAGAGAGATGCGGACTGGATCTGTATTGAAATCTTTTTTGCATTGTAGTTGGGAGTTAAAAGCAGTAGTTTGTATATAGTCAATGGAAGATGATTGAACTGAAGGTCTTGAAGGAAAAGCTAAATTGGTCTTGAATTAAAAGATTTTAGATTTGAAGGTTGAAATGGCTTCCAAACCGGTAGCGAGGGTGAACCTAAACAGGTTCAGTGTTCCTTGCATATTACCGAGGGTTGCTGGCTTTATGAACTGATACGTAATGTTTTGGATAACGTCTTTTATCAATTTGGATCTAGATTGGTCGCTGCCATCGAAGTCATCCAAGTTGATGTTGAGGTCAAAGTTTATTGTAGCTTGATTCTGTTTTCCGGGTATGATTCTTATATATTCTACTGTACTTTTAGTGGTTTTCATTATGTAGCTGGTAAGAGGTTTGTTTTTGTAGCTTATGGTTAATTGGATTGTTTGTGAACCTAATATGGCGAGGAATCTTGTCATATCTATGACTTGATGCATTCCTAATTTCCTTGTATATTCTTCAACGTGGGGATCTGCCATTGCTTCTAGAAAGATTTTAAAATGTGGGATCATGTTCTCGGTTGATGTTTGTTGAGTGTAGCCTGCTTTACCCAAAAATGTCAGTTGGACGACTCTGTCCATTATGAAGTTGGGTATCGTCATTTTTCCAGGTTCTCTTTTCTGTTCGACTGCAAGCCAGTCTACGAAGACGTCAGGTGTCCAAAACTTTCCGAAACAATAGGTTCTCAATTGCTCAATTCGTTGTTTACTTATTTTAGGTAATTTAAATACAGAATTGTTTTCATCGTATTTAGTCCAATCACGCTCAAAGATCAATCCCTCTTTTTCTAAAGAGGTGTAAAATTCAGTTCCTGGAAACGGCGTAGCAATACCGAACGCCGCGCTCATCAAGCCTATTTTTTTAGCGTAGTTTGGAAAATTCTTTATTTCCTCTTCGCTTTGATTTGGTAAACCTATAACAAAAGTGCCGGCGGCGATTCCCCCATTATCTCGAATCGATTGAATTGCCTTTCTTTGTGTGTTTAGGGTTATTCCTTTCCTAGTTGAATTCAAGTCTTTTTGATTAGGGCTTTCTATTCCCATACAGAAATGACTGATGTTATTGGCACACATTTTTTTAACGACTTCAGGGTGTCTAGCTATTGAATCTGCTCGAACCATTGTTTGAAATCTAATATCGAACTTTAATTCGCTTAGTAAATCACATAATCGGTCAACTTTCTTAGGGTCACCCATAAAATTAGGGTCTCCTATGAGCATAACCATTGGTTTTCTTTTATGTATCACATTGTAGATTTGCTTAATTTCTTCGATAACGTTTTCAGGGGAACGAAAACGTTGACGACTTCTGCTCATACACGGTTCACAACAAAAAGTACAACGCCCCCAACACCCTCGAGAGGTGTGGATCTCATCTATTGCTACATCTCTTATGATAGGGCTAGTGTATTCATGTTGCCTTAAATGTCTTGCAGGGAAGGGAAGCGAATCTAAGTCTTCAATCAAAGGTCGATCGGGATTATGAATCACCTTATTATCATCTTTGTACGAAATACCTAAAATGCCTTCAGGAGAACCACTTTGAACCAGCTCTCGCATTGTTAATTCTCCTTCTCCGCGAATAACCATATCGACTTGCTTATGTGTAAGCAATTCATCTGGGATACCTGTTGGGTGATAGCCTCCCAACACCGTGGTGATCCCCATCTTTTTAGCGGTTAAAGCGGCCCTCAAACCACTTTTATGTTCGGTAGCCGACATTGAGATTCCCACTAAATCGGGATTAAATGATTTTAGGAAATACGTAAACGAGTGTCGACTTTCCTGTAACATATCAACTATATTTACTTCATCGACGAGGTCTTCGATTGAAGCTGCGAGGTATTCTACGCCTATTGGGATCAAAGCTAAAGCGAATCCTATTCCCGTTCTTCCTTTGGGTTTAACCAATAAGATTCTTTTGAAGATTGTTTTCACCCCAAAAATTCGTTTTGTTCTTGACGGTTAACATCTGGATTGCTTTTATTATCGGTTATTTTTGGTTTTATGTAAATTCGTAGAAACAGTGAAAGGATGCTTAAATATATTTATTTAAGCTAGCTATCATGTTTGGGTTTTGATAGGAGTAGTATCCTTAGGAATCACCTTCAAGTGAGAAAGAATTGAAGAAGGCTAAGCTCTCTCTTTCACAGAAGGTTGGTAAAAAATATAGAAATTAAAAAGTAGTTAGAGTTTAAAGGTTATTTTCAAAAATGAATTGGTTATCTATTGTAGTTTTTAGGGTTTTGGCTTGATAACTATCTCGGAAGTCATAAACTGGTTTTCAACATTCAGAATGCTGAGATTCTAAAATGAGGGAGTAACATAAAGCAGAATTTAATAAATTTCAGAAAATATTCGTTTATCAGAGAGAATACTTCTTTTATTTGTCTTCTAGACTTATCAATATCCTGTGAGACTATTCGTGTAAATTCAAGTTTTACAGTGGGAGTATAGGAGATTGGTTCATTAATCCTTAGGAAGAGGATGCCTCCCGCAAGCCTAATTAGTTAATGATAATCTACCAATAA
>JAZFSF010000015.1:0-3760 GCA_036446055.1 Bathyarchaeia archaeon
CTTCGAAAACCTCGTCCTCCTCTAAATCACGAGAGAAAACAATTCCCGTCCTTCCCACCCTCTCCCGCCTCGTCAAGACTCGAATCCGCTCCTCAACAATCCTCACTCCAACTCCTACTATCCTCGCCACCTCCCTCTCCCTACCCCTAATGAGAGATTCAACATGCCCAGTCTGCGTAGGTTGGATAAGCCTCAGCCTCTTATCGCATCCGGGAACCCGTTTTTCCGTTTTAATCTCTTCAACCTGCTGGAATCCTCCAAATCGATAAAACTCCAGTTCTAAAGAGCGAAAAGACGTCAAAGGGAAGGTCAAACAGGTTTCATCAACGGCATCCAAATAGATATGGGCCTTTGGCGTATGGCTTGGTGTGGCCTGGGCTATTCGACGCGAAAAAATCTGGAGGCCTCCCAGTCGTAAAGCTAATTCAACAGTGTGGGACGAAGTGGCGTAAGGAATGATTACATCGACGTCACTCTTCTTGTTAACGTCTCCCCTTGCAACGCTTCCATAAACGGCGGAGGATAGGCTTCTCGCTGCCAAGGCATCCATGATTTTAACGGCCTTTCCCCTAAGTTTTTGGAGTAGCGTCCAATGGGTTGAATCGTAAACCACCTCTTTGACGTCGGGGAGTACCATTACAACACTAGCCTAAGAATAGTTGAGGCTTTTTCCTTAAATTGTTTTTCAAGACGCTCAGTCAACGTTCTTTGACGGCTTTCAAGCCTCGTTGAAAGCAAAGGAGGCGTTAGTTTGATATAGCGCCCCTTAGACTCATCTTTCATGAGGGTTTTTTCATGAAGTTTGTTAAGGTCTTGGAACGGCTTTCGAACGCGTGTGGGGTAGCGGGAAGGGAGGATGAGGTACGCGTTCTTATGAAGGATTTGCTGAAGCCTAACGTCGACGAGGTTCAAGAGGACCGGCTTGGTAACGTAATTGGTGTGCGAAGGGGAATGAACGATTCGCCGAAGGTCATGGTCGCGGCGCACATGGATGAGATCGGGTTGATGGTGAAAAACGTAACCGCGGAGGGTTTTGTTCAGTTCGTGAAGATTGGAGGAATCGACGATCGAATTCTCATAGCCCAAAAAGTCATCATTCATACCGCAAATCGACCTCTCACTGGAATCATTGGATCTAAGCCGCCTCATATCTTGAAAGCCGAGGAGAAAAAGAAGGTCATTGAAGCAGAGGCGCTATTCATCGATGTCGGCGCGAGTAGTAACAAAGAGGCGGTGAAGATGGGGATTCGCGTGGGGGACACCGTTAGCTTCGATATCAATTTCACTAGAATTGGGGACGATGTGGTCGTGGGAAAAGCCTTTGATGACCGCGTTGGATGCGCTGTGTTGGCAACGGTAATGGAACGGCTTAGCGATGTCGATTGTACTATCTATGCTGTTGGCACCATACAAGAAGAGGTGGGGTTGAGGGGTGCCGCCACAGCTGCATTCAGTCTTTTTCCTGACGTCGGCATAGCACTTGACGCGACAGTGGCAGGTGGCGTTCCCGGCGTGAAGGAGGTTGAAACATCTATCAAGATGCGGAGAGGGCCCGCCATAACCGTGGCGGACAGGGGCCTCATCACCCACCCTAGAGTCTTGCAGCTACTCGTCGACGCGGCGGAAAAAAACAGAATCCCCTATCAGTTGGAAGCGGGTTTACCTGGGTCAACGGATGCGGCTAGGATTGCTCTGACTCGAGAAGGCGTTCCAAGTGGGGTCATCTCAATTCCCACACGATATATTCACAGCCCTATATCCATGCTGAGTCTCGATGATGCAGAAAACGCGGCTAAACTAGCTGTCGCAGCGATAAAGAACGTTTCTCAAAGCTTCTAGCCTTCTCGTCCCTCGCCCTTCATTGACATGCCCCCATTTATGGCTCTAACAGTTCCAAGCATCTACCTAGTTTGGATCTTTTCAGTGGGCCCCATTGTTTTCTCTTCGCGCTTAGACACTTTCGTGTTACCACTAATCAGCATCACGATCTGTCAATTCCCTTAAGAAGCTGGCTGGCGAGCTTTCAGTGAACGCTATTCCTTCAATGCACAGTCGTTTGAGTGCTACGTCGTGTCTATGACGTAGCGGAGTTGAGCGGCTATTCCACCCAAACCTAGGAGTTTTACGCCCGCCTCATGTTGGCTCCCAATAATCATAACTCGTCCCCCCATGTGCTCCGCACTCCTCATGAGTCCTTCAAGATGCCTCCTCTCCTCGTCCTCTGCTTCCCTGAGCACTTTGTCAGAGACAAGCAGAAAATCGACAGCTCCATACTCCACAGCCTTTGTCACGGAATCCACGCCATAACTAACAGTTCCACTACCAGAGCCTAGTCTGCGTAAGACCTCTTCGACTTCCTTGGACTCCTCTACAATCCGAACCCTTTTCGTCACTTTGTCTAGAACACCGCTTCGAAGAGACTCCTTGACGCCTCCGATGCCTCCGCTGTTCACCAATCCCACTACGGACATACTCTTCGCCATATCCGGACGTTTCTTCTGAAGGAACTTTGTAAAAGAGCTCTTTAAGAAGCCGGGACCGACGATCGCGACTGCCCCTTCCTCTCGACTCCACTCCATGGCCAATGCGTTTAAAACGTCATTGAAGTAGCTGGTGGTTGCGGAGGTCCTCTTATCAGACTCGCGTTTACTTGGGAGTTTGGCTCTTATTTCCGCGATGATTTGCAGCGTGTTTTGACGTAACACGGCGATGCCACACTCGTCGTCATCGATGGCTACTATGAGGATGGGTGTTGTCTTCCATTTACCTGCTCTCTCAACCATATCTAGTTCGCGTCGATACCATTCTTCCTTTACGATGGTGAGGGGCCTCCCAATATAGACCGTAATGCTGTGGTGTCTGCTCTTTATCGCGTATTTCTCGGGTGCCTCTATTATGATGCCATGGATTCTCAGTTTGTCATTCATTCTCTTAAAAATAGCTTTTTCCACTTGTATTCCAAGAAACAGAGACACCCGTTTCCCCTCTGTCGGCCTCGCGCCTACATTCATGAGTTTAATGACCCTGCTTGATCGTCCATAGACGCGGTCTCCATTTTTCACAATGTTATATATGACCCACAGGTCGTCTGGATCGGTAGGAATCAATTTCATAACGCCGTCTTTAGCGTTAAAGGACAGAGTCTTCATCGTCTTCTTCACGTCTTACGCTAGTGAATCTTTCCATTTCTCTTATATACTTTCAAACAGAAGGGCTAAAAGCTTGATATCTGCGTTACTAACAGGATATAAGGTGTTCAAAAAATAGCACCTTTAGATTTTCCTCTTCCTTCTTGACTGGCATTGAGGACATGTAAAAACGGGTGTTTCGGAGGTAAAACCCTTTTGATCTTGCAGATACAACTAGATCATCTCTTCGTAATTATCTTATTAATCACATGAAGGACTAAACGGAGGGCATTGAACGACGAGATACACATCCTCTTTCCCCTTTAACGTGCATCACATCCCTTCCAAGCTCATTGAGCCTCATCGTTTTTTCTCTCATCCTCGCTACCAAGGTCCATCACCTTTTTTCAAATCCTTAGAGAAAAGGGAAAGACTTTGCTTATCTTTACGTTGTTTCGGAACAGACCAGTATTTCTAAATATTAGCATAAGCAATTGGTTGTTGGCTTAAAAATGACTAGGGGAATTCAAGACGAGAGAAATCTTGCTCGGTTACTCTGGAAAAGAGGTTTTGCCGTGATGAGGGCACCCGCCTCGGGAGCTTCTACAAAAATGCCTCGACCTGACTTGGTC
>JAZFSF010000016.1:0-3507 GCA_036446055.1 Bathyarchaeia archaeon
GAGTGTGATGATAATTAGGAGAACTCCAGTAGAAATAAGACCTAGGTTGAAGATCAATGCTCGTAAGAAAGGATTGGGACCAATATCTGTGCGTGTCCAATGCCCCAGATCGCTTAACGCATTTTCAACCCAGCTAAAGTTCGGAGACAACAAGATAGAAAGAGCAATACACGCCAACGCGATAAGTGGAGCTATCAATCCACTCAACTCTAGCAAATGTCTGTCTTTTCCCCGCTCTATCATGCAGCCACCCTCCTAAATCACGTAAGTTTTATGCACACAGAAATTAAGAAGAGTTCTATTTATCTACTTAAAGCTAACTAGCTAACAAAAACAATCCAAAGAGATAGTAATGATAGAGACCACGCCCTTTTGCCTGAATCGGTTTTTAATAAGATGCAGGTAAACGCTTTGTTTGGAGCCGATGGTTAAGTTGGGAAGAGTTACACCTAGTTTTCGACGGTTATTATTAGCGGAAATCGAAGGGCTGCATAAGCGGTTTCGACCGAAGTTAAGAGATTCCAAGCTTCAGGAAGCTTTCGACGCGTTGATTCGGGTTTGGAGTAGGGAAGACCCTGCGATGATGCAGAGTAACCTCCCTTACCCCTTTGACGCGATGAATCTTTTGTCTAACATGCATGTTAGGGCTGAGCTGGAGCATGCTCTGGCGAATCACGTTTGGCAGGTCCCGCTTTTCGCTCATATTGTTAAACCGATGTCTCTGAGGTAGTTCCTTGCCTTTCGTTCACCCTTGACGTACTCGTCTGTGGGCTTCTGCTTGTACCAGTCATACGCTTTCAATCCTGCTGCCAAGAACGCACTTGGGTTTTTCCCGTAGACGTGCATCCGTTGATCTTGACGGACTGCTTTAATGGGGTGATCCTCAAGCTTTTCCTTGAATACTCTTTTAGAGAGTTCGACAAAGTCCTCCAGTCCGATATTGGATTTGATGACGGCATCTGACGTCTCAATCACCCAGTTCGTATAAGTTGGCGGGTTCGTATCGCCCACTCTGAAGTTGAGTCCAATTAATGTGGATCGCATAGACGACAAGGCTACTCTCAACAGGTAGGGCTCCGAGGTCATATCCCAGTAACGTCGGTTGCCTCCAAAGAGCCATCTGTAGTAAATTTGGTTTGTATTCCGCATGAGTGCCTTATGGACGGCGAATGATTGCCACTTCATTCCCTCAGGACGATTTCTAGCCATCTGAACGCCGACTGCCTCCGCTTTGCTTGAACGTGGAACTCCTCTTCCCGCAGAAGCGCCCCCTCCCTCTATGAGGGTGTCGCGATACACCAGCCAATTGGTCAAACAACCGACCGTCGATTCGATCATGCGCCCTTCCACTGCTCCACCCCAGGGTCCAGCTCCAGATCCACCACTCAGACCGTAACACCCTAAGTCATTATAGACCAAGGCAGCTCCTATGAGTTCCTCCTCCACCATGAGATCAGGAAGAATGGTGAAAAACCCGCCGTCACTCTTCCTCAACCCCCGTTCAGCATCAAAAGGTACCAGCATGGAGAACGCGTCAGTCAATACGGGGTAATAGGTTATCGCCAATCCACTTCGACCAGCCATCGCCAAGCCTTCCCTAACCTTGGCCACAGCTCGCCTCGCTGCGTATGCCCGTGAGGCCTTATTGTGGACTTCACGCCCATCTATCCGGGCATACATATAACCCTCGATCGTGTCCACTCTCTTATTTCTAACCAGTTCCCGCACGACGATGGGCAGTGGAATCAGTTCATCCGACCAGGGGCCGTGTCCCCCTACATTGATGCCTGGCGGACTGCTGTCTTCGATTTCCCTTTGCCTCCAAACTCTTTGGTCTGGTCCCTCACCAATCTTTTGCTCGGAAGGGATTTCTCTCAACGCTTCTCTGACTTCGTACTCTGAGAACGTTATCGTCCTATGGGTATGTGTGCAGTACACTCCCAATTCACCTAGGAGGTGGACAGCGGCTTGAAATAGAGCGTCGGCATACTCGTTATCTAACTCATAGAACTGTTCTGGGCCTTCTTGTTTCAGCTCATGTTTTATGATGAGCTCTTGTAGTTTTTTGAAGAGTGCAAGTCCCCACTCTTTGTTATCCATTTTTCGTCCTGAACGTGCTCTTTCAGCAACATCTAATAGACTGATCATCTTCCATCACACCTCTAAAGATAACTCTTTATCATCTACCAGATGGAATAATCATATCACTCTTATTTTTTTAGCGCACGCGTTAGCGTGGTACATTAAGTTTTTTTATTTTTCGGATACTTTTCCTACAGGAGCTAAGTAAATCGTGAACTCTTCCTTTCCATCTACTTTGATTAAATCATCCATCTTAGTCTGAAAATAGGCTCCAATCGCACATGTGCCAGCACCTATCGCTTCACAAGCGAGGTACAAGTTCTGACAGACATGGCCCGCATCCAAAGCAATAAACTTTGAAGATCTGATCTCTTTATATCGCCACTCGGTGCGGTACGGGATGACCGTCCAAACGAATACTACTGCGGCCTTGGCAACCCATGTTTGTCCACCACATGCTTCTACGAGATCGGTTTGGTTAGGAAGGTCAGAGACACGATAGAGTCTATGGCTCAAAGCCAGGTATCTGTACAGTCCAGGCTCGATATCTCTAATACGGTTTACCATTAAATAAGTTTCAAATGGGTGACGAGCTCCGGCTGAAGGGACTGTCCGGATCGAACTGTATCCTTTTCTTAGAGTACGATGTACTCCTTGTGTAGACCAAAGCAGAAAAGATAGCTCTTCAAAACTCAAAGGCTCTTCAGAATATCTCCTTCGACTCTTACGTGAACGTAAAAGATCAATCAATGGTTTTTTGGCTACAGAAAGATTATCTGGAGAGATAAGGCTGATCAACCTTGCATCAGAAGGAGGAGGCTTTTCCAGCGGTGGATACTCTATCCCTTTTTGTTGATCCGAGAGATGAACAGCATTCTTCTTTGAAGCTTTAAGGAACGACCGATACTTCTCCATACATATTCACAACTCAAGTATTTTCGTCAAAGATTCACTAAAATAAATTCTTTTTTGAATCTTCGTTTAACAATCGTTGTTACAAGTAAATTTGCTAACTCAAGCTTATTTTTTTAAGTATTTTTAAATACATCCAGCGTGCGCATGCGGGGGAACAAATGCCAGGGTGAGGGCGATGACTCCTTCCCTTTTTCTCAACCAGTATAGCGTACTAGCTAACTCGCTCCTACTGCTGCTTTACGTACCATCTCAATCACTTTCATGTTGGCAAGACCATTCTCTGCCGGATACGTGAGCTTGGTGTCCTCTAGAATGCAGTGAGAAACGTGTTCAATTTGCAGCTGATAGTGATCGACCTGAGGAATTGTCCACTCTTTCACCCCATCGCGTGTGTGGAGTTGCTTCCTCCACCAGACTTGAAGGCATTAGGATTCCAGTACAGCTCAAAGCCATCTGTGTATTCAATATGTTTTTCTTCACAGAACGTTTCAATCACAGAATCATAATTTA
>JAZFSF010000017.1:0-5514 GCA_036446055.1 Bathyarchaeia archaeon
CATGTATCCCCTTCCCCTCTCTTCAGGTTTTATGCTGTCAGCCCTGATGGCTTCTAAGGCCGGTCCAAAAAGGCTTGTAACCGAGGCCAATGATGCGCCAACAACGATCCAAGTCCAATCCTCTGCGAAAACGTAGAAGAGATAGGCGAATGAGGAGATTGCTGTGAAGACTCCAATGATACGTTTTCTTCCATATATGTCTGCCATGTAGCCGCCAAGTATTCTTAAAAACATGCCAAATATGGTCTGTATCGCTAAAATCAGCCCTAATACCGTGCCTGTCCCACCAAGACTAAAAATATAAAGTGGCTCGTATGTCTGAATCATCTGTTGCGTAAATGTCCACATGAACATGCTTAAAACGAGAATAAGCAAATTTCCTTTTAAGGACGAAAAAAGCTCTTTAAAATTGTAGTTCATCTTTGAATTCCAATGTAATGCCGTAATTATCCCGTTATTTACAGAGATGCAATTTATACTCCTCTTCTTAAATATTTTTCATCATATATAGGAGAAACAACGGTTTCTACGGAAGTAATACAATTTATATCTAATGCATTATTAAAGAAAAATTAGAAGTTACTGGAGGAACTGCTAAAGTATGTACGGATAAAATAAATGTGATTCTTACTGAACTTATAAACAAACCACTAAGTAATAAGATAAATAAATTTCTTATTGAATGTGTGGATAAAATACTGCGAAATAGATTAGCCGCCATTCTCCATAAGAAAGGAACTTATGCTATCAGAGAAATTGAGAGGTTCTTTAAACAACTTATTGTGCAAAGAAAAGCTTCAAGTCGGTGTAGATTTCAATTATAATATTATACACACATGAAACCTATCTAATATTAATCAAACCAATTACTACTGAGCTAGATACACAGATTTATTCCATAATACAAATGACATATATGCTATGATATCCTTTTTTTCACACTTTTTCGCCACGGGTTTCTACAGCACTCTATATACAGGCTTCGCTTCAAAGTGTCCTCGTTTCCTGTATTCTTATGTCTCGTCTTCAAGAAGTGTTGCTTCCAATTACATCTTGAATAACGTTTCCTGAATAAACCGCCCTCGAGGCCTCACATCAAACTTTTGTTTTGCGAAGCCAAAAACAGATAACACGGTTTCCGCCGCGTCAAGAACCAGACTTCGATACTTCTCTTGATCATAATACGATGAAGCATAGATTCTAAGAGGCGCCACTCTACGGAGAGGGTTGCGGTGTCTCGCGTTTACATAGATAAAGTCTATAACGTCTCCTTTCCTGATCGCTACGTCTTGTTGAGCCAAGCTTACGGCCGCCGAGACGTGAGGAAACAGGCTAGTGTACTCTGACAGGGGTTTCCTGAGTGTCTTTGAGATGACAAGCTCTTCTGGAGGAATCTTCGCTTTCATGATTCGATCTACCGTCTCAACGACGAAGTTCACTGCTCTCGTGTACCCCCCAGCATAAACGTCCGCAACGGTCTCTGCATCGAACAGGATTTGTATGAGCTTGTTCTGAAATTTTTTGATGAATCTTGGACAGTCATGACGCCTGTTTTCAATTCCTCTCGTCAGTGGGTTTCCGTTGGTTAGGACGCCAAGATAATGCTTTTGCGCCTCCATGTTCAATGAAGAACGTGATTGGCGGGGTAACAAGAGAAAAAACTTATAGTGATGATCCAGTGCTATGGGTAGACCTGTCTGTTGATGTATCGCCCTGCTCAGGGCCTCATACGCATCTTGTGTGGCATATTTCTTTTTGACAAACAGGGAGTCGGTGTCCGCATAGACTATGTCGAAGCCCCGTTGCTGAACAAAGTTTTTTGTCTTTATCAAGGTTTCCCGTGACCGCCTATTGATCTCCTCAAAGCATAGAACGTTTCCAAACCTGTTCCAGCAACAACCGGACGTGCCATAGAGGCAGACCAAGATCATCTTAAGCGATAATTGCCGCTGCTCACACCACCGCCATTCGGGGCTATCCTCATCGTATCTCCGTCTAAGCCTCTTGAACCACAGCCGTCGATCAAGGATTTGCTTGGTCACATAGGGGAGCAGAGCGTCGTCTCGTGTGCTTAATCCTTGTGGCGTCACGGTTTCGTAGCTCAAACCGTCATGAACGATTAGATGGGGGTACTCGCTCTCAAAATCGAGTTCGGCAACATTTTCATGCACTACTCCCATCTCTGGCGCGAGAAGTAGGCTTCCACGGTCTTGATTCACCACCTCCTCCACGGTCCGGATATAAGCGTACCCCCCCATGTTCTTGGGAATCACGTGGCCTCTTTTCAAGAGTTCATAGCAGTTCCGTGAGTCAATAATCCGGTTCGCCGTCCACCTCGCAGCTATACTTGGAGGAAGAACGCTAAATCGCGATCTTTCGACTAACCCGGCGATTCCGTAGTTTTCAATGCAGCCATAGTCTAAGACCACACGTCCATGATGCCAGCAGCGGAGAGACTTCGGCTTGTTCTCTAATGTAGCGGATTCCCTTCCTAGCGGTAAGTCCAGTTTCAGGTGCTTAATTCGGTCAAATAGGTATGTCGTTGTCTTTCGTGCTTCAGGACAAACTAAAAAATCGGGATTATACTTTTTGACAAGTGACGCAAATTGTTCTAAGATGGCTTGTTCTCTTCCTTGAAGAGCGTGAGCCTCTTGCCCATACCTGACGTCTAGACAGGTTATAGGGTCGCGTCGAGGATTGGGATGCCGTCTTACGCTGTCTGTGTGAAGATTGAAGAGAAGGCTTGTGAAGGGTGGTGGCGGGATTTCTCCGAAATCGTCTATACGCTTAAGGGCGGTTACCCGTTTTTCATCGGTGTAATCTATCGCGATTTTACTGGTGGGCGCGACGCCCAGTTGAGTGAACAAGTATTGTTGAATGTGCAGGAGATCTGTGTTGTACAGGGCCTCTACGTGGTAGAGCCGTTCAACGATTCCTGCAAGTTTCCCGTAGTTAAACATTTTGTCCACGTGGATGTGGAGAAGATTCTTTTTTTCTTTTTCCAACGTGACGTATTTTTCTTCTAGAGCAATATTTTTGATGTGGGATGAGTTTTGAAGTAGGCGGAACAGTCTTTTTTCGTCGTCTTCGTTTCGGGGAAGAAGATAAAAGCTTGGAGAGTACGCGTCTGTAAGCCTTAGAACGACGCCGTCGTCTGTGCGAAGCCAGAGTACAGCCTTCTCGTCCTGAATATATGCGTCGAAGATCCAACCTACTGCCTTATTCAATACAGATCTACTCTACGCTTATATGGATTCCTCTTCTTTTTTCTCAAGATTTTCTTTGAGAACGCTTTCCAACTCCTGAAGCTTTTGTCTAAGCTCCTCGACGCACTTTTTGTTGTGGACATTGGCCATGAGATTCAAAGCATCCATGACGCAAGGGATCCCTGAATTGGCCATGGCAACGTCCTCAGCAGACCACGCGTCCTTCAACAGCAGATTGAAGGCCTTCTTGTGTTCACGGCTTATCAACGTGTTTTGGAAAGCACTGCTTTCCTTCAATTCCTTAATTAGTTTTTGAAATTGCTGTCTAAAACTAGGTGTCATATGGCCCGTGAGCGTCACACTTTCTTTGGGAACATATAGAACGATGGATTGAGGAGTTTTTTTATAGGGGTGCTTCATAAGAGTGGCCTTAACGGAGGACGATTCTCCCTTCGTTGCTCCCATTAGTAAGACAACAACGTTAGCCTCGTGGCGTAGATAGTTTCCGCCGACAGGCTTGGGTATGCGTCCTCTGCCAGCTCTTGAAGCACTACAGGTGGCAACTAAGGCTGCTCCCCGCTTCGATGTAACACGTTTCCAGATTCCAATGATCTGTTTCACGATTCGACGGGCCTTTGAAGGTGTTCTAGACGTCTTAATGAACCGAGTAAGGTTGTGGATGGCGACTAATTTAACGTCTTCATCCTTCTTCACCAACTCTACTGCTTCTTTCGTAGTGGTAATTTGTTGTCGCTCATTGAAGGCGGAGATTGCGTAGATGTTCTGGAACACTATTTTCGGGTCGATTCTGGCAGACTTAGCGATTGTCGCTAGATTCGAAGGATTCAGAAGTGTCTTCCCTTGGTGATAGTTACAGGTGTTGAAGTAGAGGGCCTTTGAGTCGAATCCCCCATGTTCAATTGGTAGAATGCAGTTTACAAGGATCCTGTGAAGTAAGTGATCTAAGATTTTTTGATTGCTGGAATAGAATAGGTAAAAGTCTCCTTGCTTTATCCCGCCAATTAATGAGTCCAGGTCGCCTTGTCCAGTTGTCAACTTCAGTTTGCCACGATTTTCTTTCAAGGCTTCAGTAGCTGTCTGCATCGTGATTTCCATGTCGCGTCACCTTTGTAAAACCGTCGGAGACAAGACAGGGGACTTCAAATGAGCGAAGCTTTCCCTTACCGTGACTATTCTACGCCTTTTTTTTGATAGGAGAGGAGATGTCTTCTACACCATTCTCCGTAACCTGAAACCTAGTGTCGCTGTAAGGGTGACAGGGGCTGTCAACTATTGTGGCAATTCTTTGTGGACCAGACTTCTTGAGGTAAATTCTGTACGTACATGCGTGAGCTATTACATTCCCGCCTGCTGGCCTAGTTGGATCACCAAAGAATGTGTCTGGTTTTGACTGAACCTGGTTCGTGACTACCACAGCGATGTTGAAGATCTCGGCCAATCGTAGGAGCCGGTGGACAAGTCTGTTCAATCGCTGCTGTCTATTCGCCAATGTTCCCCTTCCAATAAATTCGGCCCGGTGGAGACTTATTATGCTATCGACGATGAGAAGTTTGGCATTATACTTCTCAATAAATCGACTTAAACCCCTGACAACTAATTCAAGATGATTGCTGCTGTATACTTTACAGAGCACGACATTCTTTAGGACCTCGTCAGCATCCAGTCCTTTGGATTCTGCAATTTGAACGAGTCTTTCAGGTCTAAAGGTTCCTTCTGTATCCACGTATATCGTTACTCCTTCTAGACCTCCTTGGTCCAAGGGAAGTTGGCATGTTACGCAAAGGGTGTGACATATCTGCGTCTTACCACTTCCAAAGTCGCCGAAGAATTCGGTTATGCTTTGGCTTTCTATGCCGCCCAGAAGTAGTTCGTCGAGTTTATTCGAGCCGGTTATGATCCGCTTCATATTCTTTCGCTTCTGTAACACTTCACTTGCTAAAACGAATTCTTTCCCAAGTAAACCCTGGCTTTCAAGTTGTTGCCTTGCAGACATGATTAATTTACTTGCGCTCTCTTCTTTTCCACCAAGAATCTCTTCAATTTCTTTTGGTAGGGCTACAGCCAATCCGAGGACGGAATCAATTCCTCCATCTATAAGTTTCTGTGTTGTTTTGGGACCTATCCCTTTAATGTTGTCTAAGCCAACTTCGAGTACTGTTTCAGACATTTTTAACCACGTTTTAATTCTGAATTAATTTTTAAGCGATGTAGGGTTTTGAAACGTTATTTTGCTGCTTTAGTAATAGAGGCGGCTACTTCAGCGAGCACTATACTTAGACCCATTCAT
>JAZFSF010000018.1:0-4594 GCA_036446055.1 Bathyarchaeia archaeon
TCATTAAAGAACCAGATATTGAAGTGCTGGTTTGGTAGCCCGGAGGAGATTAGACCTCGTGATTGAGTAAACAATCTTTTCTCTTAATACTTTCAAATTAATCCATCTCAAATGCCACTATATTGTCGTATTAGTTTGGGTTATATCAGATTAGTTTGGTGTTATTGATGAAGCTAGCTTGCGAATTACTTTTCAAAGTTTTGTTTTTCATATTCGTTCCTTGCTATAATGACGAATTCTGGTACATATGTTGGTCAATGCTTCTAACTTCCCAGAGGCGTTTGTAGATGTTGAAAGTGATTAGACTTTGTATCTCTGCACAGAAATACTTCAGAGATGATAAACAAAGTAATTGTCAACACCTAACTAATGTGTCTTAGAAGACAAACAAAAGCAGCCAATACCTAAAAAGGAGCGTACACACATGCATTAACAGATTATCTTGCATGAAGTGAATTCATGACATCGAAATTATCTATCACGAACCCTGTATTTGATACTATACGCGATAGACGTTCAGTACGATCTTACTCCCCCTGTCCAATCCAACAACACATATTGACTGCTATCATCAAGGCAGGGAATATGGCTCCAACGGGACATAATCGGCAACCGTGGAGATTTGTTGTAGTTGAAAACCAGGATGTTAAACGTAAACTCCTTGAGATCACATTACCGCTTGATCAAGAAATGCTCAAACGATTAAAGACGACAGACCCACAACTATATGCTTCAATACGACAATCAGCACAGTACACACCGAAAGATCCTATTTATTTTTCTGCTCCCGTAATACTCTTTGTCATTGGCACAGGCGGAGGTACAGAGAGCATTGATTGTTCTCTAGTTTGTCAAAATATAATGCTTGCAGCTCACTCATTAGGTATAGGGAGTTGTTTGGTAGGTGCTGGTCGACGAGGACTCACGGACAACCCTGAAATCGTGAAAGCGCTTGAGCTAACGGAGGAAGAAACAATCTATCCACCAATAGTGCTCGGGTATCCCCAATCAAGCCCTAAGCCACCCCCCAAAAAAAAGCCAAAAATAAAGTGGATTTGAGAAAATGTATGCGTGATCAAGTACTTAGAGGACAATTACTTCAATAACTGACTAGCTTTTTTATGAATGTTTTACTTAATATTTCATTTAGTTTTTTCTTATTAATTATAGTTGTATGCCCTTCATTATTGGCGATTCTTAATTTAGTTTTAAAGTTGAAAAAATACCTGGCTAACTCCATATAATGCGGAGATCGACTTTATTTCAAAAAAGGTCGGTTTGAATTAGCCAACATTGAATATTTAACTTGTGTATATTATTTCATGTAAATCTCTACTAAACACAAACGAACGTTTTTTTATAAAGCCGATATGCAGCAAGGGTAAAAACTTGAAATGGAACCACGTATATGGTTTTGAATAAATATTTAGTGACGTCTTTTATTCCCTTCTTTAGTTTTCGGATTGCTTGAACATCCACAAAGCTATGGGATGATTTCTCAAACTTTTCTTTCTCTTGACGTCGATAAATTCGTCAATGAGTCATAACCGTTCTTAATTAATTATGAAAAGACAATGATGAACTTAAGATAAGCTTTGAATTCGATGGAATGCAGTTATCTATTAGAATAATCAATTTAATGATGACTACGTTTCTCCACAAAGATTCATGCATCGTCTCTATTACTCTTGGTTAATAATGAGCTTTCACAGGTTGAGAGCTAGTTTATTTAAATATTTGATCAGCTCAACTATCATGAAGTGTTCATTATGAAGTTTGGCGTGTGTATCACAGCTGCTCCAGCTCCGGATTTCTTGGATTATACAGAGATAATTAAGATAGCAAAAAAGGCTGAAGAATGTGGGTACGATTCTATCTTCCTTACCGACCATTATATGACGCCTAACTACAATGCTACTTATGCTGTGTTGCCTTTCTTATCCTATTTAGCTGCAATAACATCGAAGATGAAACTTGGGACAGTTGTTACCCCTATACCCTTCAGATCACCGAGTATGTTAGCAAAAATGATTTCGACAATGGATGTACTCTCGAATGGCAGAATCATCTTAGGCGTTGGAGCTGGATGGTCTAAGAGCGAGTTTGAGGCCTATAGCAAATGGGATGAAGATAGAATTCGAGTAAAGAAGACCAAGGAAGGGTTGAAGCTTATGCAGAAGTTGTGGACCGAAGAAAAGGTCAACTTTAGCGGAGATTACTACAAAGCTAAAGGAGCGGTTTTACAACCTAAATCGATTCAGAAGCCACATCCCCCTATCTGGTTTGGTACTCTGGGTAAATACATGTTGAAACTTACCGCCAGATATGGAGATGGCTGGTTGCCTTGGTGCACTACAACTCCAAAGCAATACGAAGAAAAAGCGAAAACATTACGTAGTGAAGCAAAAAAATGGGGTCGACAAGATAAAATTACTTATGCCTGTGTAATCGGACAGCTTACAACTGCTAAACTGGGTCACTTCGAACGTCATCCACCGGTCATCAGATGGGCTGAAACGATTGAGAAATACATAAAGGCTGGCTGTGAGTACGCCTTACTCTACTTCCACCCGTATGAATACCTTACACTTTTGAAACAATTCACCGATGAAGTTTTACCCTCTTTCTAAGCTAGCTATACACTGCCTTAATGCTAATTTGGTTTGTTAGAGATAAACGAAAAGATATACGAAGAAAGTTTGAAAAAGAGATTGAGTTATTAAAGGAAAAATGACGGGCTAGCATAGGCTATTAGTCAAAATATGAAAAAACGAAAAACTCACAATATTAAATTTATGTTAGATAATAGAAAAATCTCATATTAACCGAGTTAACTAGGATGTTCAGTGCACGGATATCCTCTGATGCCAGTGTTAATATGTTAAAATAATTAGAGCGCACTAATTCGTCTGATTGAGTACTCGACTAGCTAGCTTGTAATTGTTGTAAAAAATTGGATGCCCACTGTGCATCATTTAAGATCGGTGTGCCCACTGCAACCAGGTCCACAGCTTCCTCGTTAATGAGTCGATTTGCATAGTTTGGATCGCGAATACCTCCGACGCCGATCACGGGGATGCTGACGCTGTTTTTCACAGCCTGTGCCTGGGGGATGAAAAATCCCTGAGTCTTCTGCAGTTGTTTGGGTCGGGGACCACAGAAGCCACCCGAGATATCAAGAATATTGACGCCCGCTTCTTCGAGTTTTTTAGCGAAGAGTTTGGAATCCGTCAGCTGTGTTCCCGATGGATCCATGTCCACGGAGCCTAATCGATACAGCAGTAACTTCTCGCCGATGCTCTTTCCTACTTTGTTAACGACTGTAAGCGGAAAGCGGATGCGGTTCTCAAACGAGCCACCATAATCATCCGTCCTTCTGTTCGCTAAGGGTGAGTAGAACTGGTTTAACAGATACCCATGAGCGCCATGGACTTCTACACCATCGAAACCCGCTTTGACTGCACGGTCAGCAGCTTGAACGTATTTTTCCGCTAAATCATCCAGTTCATCAGCATCTATTGCTCGAGCGGTATCTGTCGCTGACGGTGCTATAGGCTGAAATCCTGTCATTGCCTTACTCGTCGTTCTGCCTGCATGGTTAATCTGGATCACAATTGGGGTTCCTGTGGCATGCACGCGACTTACGAGTTGTTCGAGTCCAGCACTCAATTGATTACTATAGATGCCAAGCTGATTTTCACTCAATTTTCCCTCGATGGACACGTAACTGTGTTCCACGATTACGAGGCCCACAGCTGTTGCACGGACTGCATAATACTCGATCAGCTCGCCTGTGACCGCTCCCGTACTTGTTGCGAGGCTTGTTAGCATTGGTGGTATGACTAATCGATTCTTGAATGTGAATCCCTTTACTTTAAGAGGATCTAACAGGCTTATCATAATTCACATCTCTCCTATCATAGCGAGCCAGTTTCTCTTAAATATAGTTCTCTTATGATTCAATTGTGTTTTGCCATCATCGTTCTTGACGAATCGCTTTGCACTCTTTCAGATTTCCACGATGCACGCAACTATCTGAAAAGAGGGGATTATTCACATCGCTTTATACGAATAAAGCGAAACACGAAAAATCTATGTAGACATAATAGCGAGAAAAGATTAGCTAGCTTCTTAATTATTGGGGGAGTAGTTATCAGCATATGCTAAAGATCAATTCCAGCGACCTTGAGCCAATACTGGAGCACAGCAAGGAAGACTATCCCAGGGAAGCTTGCGGCATCATGAAGGGAAGAATGAGCATAGTCGACGGGGTAAAGATTACTGAGGTACTCAAAGTCTACAGGACAAAGAATATTCATACCAATCCATTGAGAGGATACAAAATGCACACCGAGGACCAGTATAGGATTTACGTGGAGCTGGACCCAGAGCTTGACTTGGTCGGGTTCTACCACTCCCATCCCCACGGTCCCCATGGCCCGTCAAAGACAGATATAGACGAATGTAACTACCGCGGCTACTCCTTTCTCATCGTCTCCCTCAAGGATTTCGATAATCCCGACGTCTCAGTGTGGATACTATATGAAGATCGCGTGGAAGAGGAAACAATAGCTCTTCTAAATTAGCTAGCTAG
>JAZFSF010000019.1:0-4522 GCA_036446055.1 Bathyarchaeia archaeon
CATTCCAGTCCACAAACACCTAATGATACTGATAAACTTGATAAAATTATCTATGCCTTTCATTTAACACTTCTTAATTAGTTAGCTAAACTCGAGTTAAAATCAGGATTCACCTTGCTTACACAAAGCTTTCCGTGGTTTGTTAACCGCCCGCAGTAGGAGGGAATATCGCAACGATATCTCCTTTGTTAAGAACATGATCTACTTTTTGATGGGGTAATCCATTCACGAATATCATCAAATCTTTCTTTTCTTTGGGAACGTGATATTTATCTAATAAATATTTGATAGTACTCTTTTCAGGTATACACATAGTTGCTGTAGCAGGACCATATTTGCGTAAATCGGAAAACAGTTTAAAGGTGATATTAATATTCTTATTCATCATCTTCCTCTTTTTGGAAATACCATTTATAAAGTAACCCCATATTTCTAGGGAAGAGCCCTATACGATCACCTGCATTAATCTTTTTTGAGAAACCAGAATACACTCCATTGATGAAGATGTGGCTTGTTTCGTTTTGTTTTATGTTAAGATGCTTCAACAAATCGGATATTGTAGTTAATCCTTTGTTGTTGATAGTGATTAGACTAGGAAGTCCTCCAGTAACCTCTCTACTAAATTTATTTTTTTGTCGTAAATCACCAAATAGCTTAACAGTGATTGACATTGTTGGTTACATCAAAAAGGTGTTGAAGAATCAGAATACAGCATCCAATTCTTCATTAGACACATTGAAGACTACATCATGTGGGGGCAACTTTTCTTCTTCAAAGAATTCTGGTAATCTATCATCCACTGCTGTAAAACCAGCAGCTTTATTGAATGCGAGCTCAGTATCAATTATTTGTCTTCCAATTGTAGCGATATCATCGACTGTTAGTTTCGTTCCCAGGACGCCATTAACCGATTCAACAACTCCTTCTAATCCTTCAGCGATATCCAGACACGCGAAAGCGATGAATATACAATATCCCGTAGAGTCAATGAAAGCCGTTGCTAATTGCAGATTTCGGGACACTTCAGCTTTTTTTGGATCTCTTGGATCTAAAGTTCCTCCAACACCCAGAATCTCTGGCAGGATCGAGTAACCAGCGGTATGGTCTGCACCCATGGGAGTGGTCGCGTAGGTTACTCCGATTCCCTTAATTGGTCGTGGATCGTATGCAGGCAGTCCTTGTCCTTTTACTACGGGAATTCGGGTTACTCCATATGCTTGCCCAGTGAAGGCGGTTCCATTAGCGATTATTCTTCCAGTAGGTGTTTTTTTATGAACTTCGTTCATTAGTTTTAATGCTCCCTTGCCATCACCAAAACTGAGTAAGCCGCCCTCCATTGCCACTGCGATAGCGTCTCCTGCCTCGATAGTATCTAATCCTAAATCGTTACATGCCCGATTAAGTTCACCAACAACATCCAAATCGTAGATTCCGCAATTGGCTCCCAAAGCCCAAACAGATTCATACTCTAGAACACCAACGGGATCTTTTCCACCAGGTTTTGTCCAAATTTCTGAACACTGTATTATACATCCGGGGCTACAGAAATGGGGTCTAACTCCACCCCGCTTTTTTATTTGTTCAGCTTTTTCTTCGCCAGATATATTGGCCGCTCTATCATCTTGTCCTGTAGCGAAGTTTCGATGAGGTAATGCCCCTGCTTCATTTATAACGTTGACTAAGACACTTGTACCATAAGTACTGAGGCTCCCTTTTGGCTTGGTGAGATCATGTGTTAGGAGAGCACTTCGTAATTTCTTGCTGCCTTGGTTGAATAAGCTTTTATTGACGATTTCAACGCCTGGAGCTCCTGTTTCATCAACTACAATGAATTTTAATCCCTTTGATGCCATTACAGCTCCAAGTCCACCTCTACCCGCATATCTACTCGGTAATCCCTCGGGATCATTGAAACAAATGCCAGAAGCCGCTCCTAAAAGTTCTGATGCAATTCCTACCCCACATATTCCTACTTGCTTTCCAAATTCTTGAAACAGCTTTTCATATGTTTGATATAAGCCTTTACCAGACCATTTAGAAGCATTAATAAATTCGGTTCCATTGTTGGTGATTTTAAGGAGGAAATAATCGTTGCCTTCATATTTTCCTTCTACTATGATGGCAGCGATGCGCATTCTTCCCATCTTCTGCCCAAAATTGGTTCCAGCATTGGCTTCTTTTATTCCTCCAGTCAAGGGAGATTTTCCTCCAACAGACATACGTCCTGACGTTGGTGCTGTTGTTCCAGTTACTATTCCTGGAGCAAATACTAATTTGTTGTTTGGTCCTAATGGATGACAAGTTGGAGGCACTTCGTTTGAGACGATTGTCGAGGTAAGTGCTCGACCACCCATTGTTGCATATTCTTCGGGAAAGTCTTCGATTTTTACCTTAAGTTTACTCATATCTACTCTCAGTATCTTTTTTGACAAAAAATCACCTTAGGGGAGGGTTCAATAGGATATTTATTCGATGTATTATTTAAATATGAGACTAGCTAGCGAATGTATCGCCGTTATCATGATATAAGGTTGTTAACGTCCCAACGCGACGAAGAAAACCTTAATTTTCCACGAATCGTCTAATCATTTCATGTTCGACTTGTCCAATGAAAGACGGATTGAGAAAACGCGTCTGCCTCGAAGCCCTACCCCTGAGGGTAACCTCCGGAAAACGGTGGAGCAGAGGATTTACGTGGTTCAAGAGCATCATGCTTCTCATTTACATTGGGATTTGAGGCTCGAGATGAATGATGTCCTAAGGAGTTGGGCTGTACCCAAGAAGCCGCCTGAAGCTGTAGGCGTGAGGCGGCTGGCCGTGGAAGTGGAGGACCATCCTATGGAATACGCTTTCTTTGAAGGGGAAATACCAGAAGGTGAGTATGGGGCTGGTTTGGTTACGCTTTGGGATCGGGGAACATACGATACCTTGGAGATGACTGAGAACAAGATTATCTTCACAATTCACGGTGAGCGATTGAGGGGGAATTACTGTCTCCTACGGACGCGGTTTAGGGGAGTAGCGAAGAACTGGCTCTTCTTCAAAATGAAGTCTTGAGGATTCACCCTTCCTCGACAGCTTTCTTCACATCCCTTTACTACCTATTATGAATTTAAAGATCAACGTGTTATGACAAAATAAGTAAATGTAAGAATAGTGATACGATATGGTGGAATAGTTGAAGCTCGCTTTTGGCGTTCATATGGCTCTTCATGAAACGTGTTGGAATAATACTAATTACACGACCAATATTTACGCTCTTTTTACTTGTGCCTTTGAGCTTAAGCTTGATTGAAATTCAATGTAATCCCAATTCTTCTATGGTTTGACATGCCCTGCATACCTTTCCTGAGGAGGGTTCACCACAGGTTTGACACTTCCTCAAATCGCCTCTCGTATCCACGCCCTTTAGACTGCCTTGTATTTTTTTTAGGCTTTTGGAGAAACTGTATGTTATCCCTGCATGCTTTCCTTCTAACACGTTTACAAAACGTCTGACGTCTGTTCGCATTGAACTCTCTAAGTATGGGCAGGGAAGACTCTGGAATCTAACGTCTTTAATATAAGCGTAGAAGGCTATTTCCCTCTCCAATATCTCGCAGAAGGGTTTTACCCTCTGAACGAACCCCTCAACTTTCTCCAGAACCGGTTTTATCCCAGTCAAGCCAGCGAGGTCACCTCGAAGCAGACTTAAAACAATGGACTGGACTTCATCATCCAAGTTGTGAGCCAGAACCAACTTTGACGCCTTCACGGCCTTTGCAGCCACGTTCATGGCCTTCCTTCTCAACACTCCACAGTAAGAGCAAACCGAAAGGCTTCCATGATTTTTGGACGCCTTCGCTATCTCATCCAAACTTCTCCCATAGATCGTTTTGAAGGAATAGATGTGGAGTGGGACGTTCAGTCTCTCACAGTTTTCCTTGGCAATCGCAATGGCTTCCCTTCGATAGCCTTCAACTCCCTCGTCGATGAGGATGGCCGAGAGGGTGGACTGGGGGAAGTCTTCCTCTATTGTACTTAAGACCTGGAGGAGGGATACACTGTCTTTTCCTCCGGAGAGGGCGAGGACTATGTGGTCGTCAGGCCTAAACATCTTGAAACGGGAAATAGTGTGTCGTGCCCGTCTTTCAATCGATTTGGTGAAACACGGTCTACACAGGCTTTCACCTGAGTAGGAGCGTCTATAAACAGCCTCTTGATTGCAGACTGAGCAGTTCATCAATGACGTCCCTCTTTTCTGCTTAAATTGGAGTCAATCCATAGCGAAGGAAGGATAAGATCATGTTCAGGATAAGCAAGGAGAAGCCCGCACAGCTAACGAGGATTCTCGCTGCCTTCAAGTTCTTCTTCAACCGTTTCTTGAGAAGCGCGTACACAAAGGCTTCTCCATCCAGGGGATAAAGCGGTAACATGTTGAAAATGGCTAAGTTGATCATGATAAGGTGGAGCCAATACACCGTTAAATTAATATGATACGTCACTTGAGGCGACAACACTTCCCCTCTCAAAGCCAAGTAGT
>JAZFSF010000020.1:0-2117 GCA_036446055.1 Bathyarchaeia archaeon
GTCATCTTCTTAATTCGATTATAGACGGTTCCAGTGGAAACACCGATTGTCTCTGCAATCTCCCTAGAGCTTTTTCGAGCGTCCTCACTCAGCGTGGATAGTATTTTCATGTCGAGAGCATCGACAAAGTTCAAGTCATCGTCTTCTGTCAACTTTTCATAGCCTCCTCTTTCCTGTTTTGACGACATGTCATTAACACTCGTTACTTATTCTCATAATTCCATAAAAAGGATTCAAGCTTGGAGACGCCCATTATCTCCTGAAAATCGAGGTCGAGGGCATCAAAGACCTGTTTAAACGTCGATTTTAAGTATTCCACGTATTTGTCCACATCCACCTCCCGCATCGACGCCAACTGAATTGGCTTTACACCTAACGTGTTGGTCGTCTTGACGAAGGAAATGATGTCACCGGACTTAATCTCGTGTCCAACTTTGACTAGGAGGTTCGCAGCTTTAACATGTTGTGGCGTTGTCTTAACGTATTGCCTCAACGGTTTGCCAATCATGACCTTCAGGGCGAGTTCGTCCAGAGAATACGCCTTCTTTTTCAGGTTACTATAACAGGTTTTAACAATGTTCCGTATACTTTTTTTGGCTTCTTCGAAGCCCGTTGGTGACTGAACGTCGGACAGGACTCCCACCATGTCCATGAAAGACCTCTTCAGAAACTCGGGGATGTGCCGTTTCTTCCCCATCAATCCCTTAATGTCAACCTTTCCATCGGGGTAGACTCCTATATAGTTCTTCTTCAAGTGTGAGAAGACCGCGTAGCGATAGACTTTGTCGATTTCAAGTTCCATGCCCAGCTTCTTCTCGGACCACCCCAATAACTCGTTGACTTGGCTCGTGGTCGGAGACTTCAGGAAGACGCTGTCCGTGTCTCCATACACCACTTCGATCCCAATGGCATTCGCCTTTTCCACGGTACTTGTGATGGCGTATCTACCGATTGCTGTGACGGCTTCGGCTAGAGGTGGACAGTACAGGTTAAATCTTTCTGCTCCCATGACCCCGTAGGAGGCGTTTAAGAGCACCTTCAAGGTTAATTGAATCACGTTGTACAGGTTTTGCAGGTTAGTTGGAAGGGTTTTATCTTTCGCCATCTTTTTGTACATTTTGACCCGTGTATCTCTCAAGGAGCCTATGATCAGGCTTGTCAGGCCCTTCTTCTCTTTGCAGACCCAATGGGGGAGACCGGGAATCGTGTTTTCTCGACATTGTTTGTGGGTACAAAGGATGGTTTCATAGGAGAGGTTGTGGACCTTGATTATGCTGGGGTACAGGGATGCAAAGTCCAAGACGTTCACGTTGAAGTGTATACCCGGCTTCGGCTCTACGACAATGGCGCCCTTGAATTTCTTTCCTTTAATGATGGCTTCTGATGTGGCCTTCCCCTTCGATTCAAGGATGTCTTCAGATCGTGGAATGAGATAGTTGAGGCGGCGATGTTCAAAATACATGAGATTTCGAATCCAGGATGAAACGCCTTGCCTCGTCAAGTCTTCCATGGGCATCTTGGTAATTCTCATCATGATTTGAATGAGCTTCATCACGAGTTCGTCGTCAAAGGCAGTGAGCTGGAAGGTTACTTCGGAGTCGGTGAGACAATACTCTGCAAGGTCCAAATAAGATAAGCGTTGTATAGGCGTCGCTAACTCGACTTTTCCCACACCAAGGATTGCTTTTGCCACACTGTCCAGGGAGAGTCCCGTATATTTTTGGCTGAAGGCGTAGATTTGAATTGATCGATTGAAGAAGAATTTGTAGAGATCGATGTGAATCCCATAAGATAAATGGGCGAAACGTTCTCCCAGGATGATGGGGATGTTCTCTTGCCGTATCCCCAAATTCCTCGCTCGATTATAGATGTATCGCAAGTCGAAGTCGTCACCGTTAAAAGTCAAGACGACGGGATACTCCAGTAATACCTTAAAAACCTCAACTAAAATCGATTCTTCGTCGTCGTAGTATTCCACGTCAACTTCTTTGGGTAGGCGTCTGGTTCCCTCCTCTATTCCCTCCCTTCGAAGCAGAAGAACTCGTTGTCCTCCATCAGAATCGACCATTGACGTGGCAATGATAGGGTCTCTCGCTTCCCTTGGATCTGGAAACCTC
>JAZFSF010000021.1:0-2204 GCA_036446055.1 Bathyarchaeia archaeon
AGATAGAAAACGCGGTTATGGAGGCATATGATACGGAACATCCGGACATAATCATAGTTGAAGGCCAGGGTGCATTGAGCCATCCGGCATACCTTAGTTCATGCGCCATTATACGGGGTGCGAGACCACGGGCAATCATAGTTCAGCACCCTCCGAAAAGAAAGAACATCGGAGATTTCCCCTATATGCCAATGCCGACCCTGGAAAGCGAGATAGAGCTATTAGAGATCTTTTCAAGGTCAAAGGTAATTGCCATCACACTCAACCATGAAGATATGACGGACGAGGAGATCAAAGAGACCATAACCGAGTATGAAGAGAGGTTTCATCTCCCAACGACAGATACCTTGAAGTATGGATGCGGAAAGCTTGTCAAAAGGATCTTTCAGATCTTTCCAGAACTGTCCGAGGGACAGCCCGATGAATAGATATGGATATAAGATATAGAGTGACTTGCATGACAACACCAAGGATAGATATTAACATCGCAAAAATTGCACACAACGCGAAAGAGCTGAAGGAACTATACGGCTCAAAGGACGTCGGGGTTATCGGGGTTACAAAGGTGGTCTGTGGAGACCCCAATATCGCTGATGCTCTACTAAAAAGCGGAATAAGTGTCCTCGCCGACTCAAGAATAGCCAATATCCGGAGGATGCGTGATGCAGGCATACAGGCGCAGTTCGTCCTATTGAGAACACCCATCCCCAGCCAGATCGAGGACGTGGTAAGATATACTGACATCAGCCTTAATTCAGAGCTCTCGGTGATCAAGGCACTCTCGAAGTCTGCCGTGAAGCAAGATACCACACATAAACTCATTTTAATGGTAGAGTTGGGTGATCTGAGAGAAGGGATAATGCCTTCGGATCTGGAGGATACCATTAGAGCGGTAATGGAGATGGATGGGATCGAGATTGTAGGTATAGGAACAAATCTAGCCTGTCTTGGAGGGATCAAACCTGATGAGGAAAAAATGGGATATTTGTCTTCAATCACTAGAGATGTTGAAGAGAGGTTCGGACTGACATTAGAGTTTGTTTCTGGTGGAAACTCAGCCAATTATAGCTGGTTCATATCAACAGAGAATATCGGAAGGATCAATAACTTACGACTGGGTGAATCTATCTATTTAGGGTGTGAAACCCTCTATAGAAAACCCATCCCAGGGCTATTCACAGATGCGTTTACACTGGTTACAGAAGTTATTGAGTCAAAAATAAAGCCGTCTGTACCCTATGGAGAAGTTTGTCAAGACGCATTTGGAAATGTTCCCGAGTTTCAAGATCGTGGCCAAATAAGAAGAGCTATACTGGGAGTTGGATTACAAGATGTTCTAGTTTCTGGACTGACTCCTAGATTGGACATTGACATTCTTGGGGCAAGCAGTGACCATATCATAGTTGATGCAAAGCAGATAGGCTTAAAAGTAGGAGACGAAGTGGAGTTCGATCTCAATTACGGAGCATTACTTTCAGTGATGACCTCCCCATATGTAATTAAAAAATATGTGAACGTTATATAGAGCCATCCCTTCAAAAATCATTTCGAGGCTTTTATTTATCCATTGCTCTTTTCATGGAAGCTTTGCATATTTCGAAATGAAGCCAGCCAATAATACCTAAGTTATATCCTATTTCCATGTTATTGCAAGCTCGTAGCATTCAAGTTTTCCAAAACGAAAATGTTGTTTTGGATCAGTTTCATGGTCTTTATAATTGGCGATTATGTCTTCTACAGCATTCCAGTTGGTGTTTGTTTTTTTAATATTTTGTTTCCACCAAGCAACCAATTTTGCCGCCGCCATAGAGGAAAAGAACTTTTTGAGCAAGAGAGAGCAATAGACTTTTAGCGTTAGCGACCACGAAGTGGGAGAAGTGTATGTTCTCTATTATGATGTTCTTTTACTATCACATTCACCAATTTTTAAAAACTTGAAGAGTTCATTCGATTTAAGATAAGAGACTCCACTTTTTCAAAGAGGAGTCTTAAATCGAAAATCATCTTCCGTTCGGTTTTTTCCAAACGTTTTCAAGGGTTTTATATACTTATAATGCCAATATACTTTACTAGTGGAAGAGAATGACAGCGAAATATAATAGTAGCTATACAAATTCTAATTCGATTATTTATTATTCTGAGAATAAGAAGAAAAAACGAAGAGTTATCAAGAGATATATTTCTATTGCAGTTGTTTTAATGGT
>JAZFSF010000022.1:0-5765 GCA_036446055.1 Bathyarchaeia archaeon
TCTAAACAGGCTCAAATCGGGGGGCTGTGCGTCAGGTATACTTCCTCTGCAAGTTCCATTAGCATACGATGAGCTTCTTGAATAGCAGACATAGCACCCTTCAAATCTCCTGAGTGTACTAATGTCTCCGCTTCATGTATTTTATTCATGACCGCTGCAACCTGTTCGGACAGGTTTTTCTTCAAGACTTTGGCTAGAGCTTCAATACGTTGAACCAGCTTGTTGAGAGGCTCGTCGATAAACAGGTTTATCCTTTGTCCTTGAATAGGAATGAGTTCACCTATCTTTTTCACTTCTGTAGAAATTTGATCTAAGGATTGTTTAGCTGTACCGAGCTTACTCACTGTCATGTTTATCCTCAATTTGGTCATGTTTACTTTAGCCCAAGTGAGGTGTTGACTGGCTTCGTTCAATTTATCTTCAATTAATGTGAAGTCGTAGTCAAGATACTCGGAGTACTCTTGTTTTATCTTCGCCACTAACTCGGTAATCTTAGCAACGAAGTCTTCAGCCCTTTGAATGGCCTCTGATAACTCGCTCCAATCCGCTTCTTGATCCGTTTCTTCCCAATGCCCCATTATTTGAACCATTGCAGCTTTAAACTGATGCATAGCGTCGAGGGCTAAACTGTTGGCAAGGGTATAGTTGCCCCAAGTCACTTCAGGAGCAGGCGCCTCTTGGTAAAGAGTTGCATTCGCAAGCGTCAGCAGTTCCGCTCCGGTCGTGTAGTTCAGTTTCGCTTCTGCAACAATAAAGTCATTGTTGAAGTAGCTAGAAGCAAAGTTAACAGTAAGGTTGGCTTTACTCTGGGTTGACAGGGCGAGTTTTATGATGTTTATGGTAAGTAACCCTTCATACTCAGTGGTTTCCGAATCGCTTGTCTCAACATTTGAGAGGGCGATGGCCACCGATGACATGAAGATAAGGACTAGCAATAGCGGGACGACTATGTTTTTTCGATTCACCTGTCTATCCTATAAATGAATGTTGATAGATATATATACCGAACGCGGTTGAAACGAGCGTTTCAATTTATTCATGAGGGAAAATAGGCTAATTTAACGAGCTAGCATTTAACCAAATGGTCTCTTTGGACATCTTAGTTATCCCAGAACATTCTTGTCCGCGCGTAGTCTCTTTCAGCACGGATAATGTCGGTATAGAAGTCATCTTCTGTCGGGTGGTATTTGTGAAGGATTCGAACTGCATTCGTTGGACCTACACCTCTAGCGGCTAGGGCGATTAACGCCTTTTTTCCATAGGTTTGAACGAGGCTTGCGCTCTTCCACGCCCTTTGCCAGGTCTTCTCTTCATCCAACGAAAATTTTCGCTTTGAAATCTTCTTTTTGATGACCTTTATTAAGAGTATATCTCTTGGATGGGTGGCAGCAAGAAGGGTCGAACTGCAGTTTGGACAGCGAATAGTGTTAGGAAGGCCACGTATGTTTCTGACTCCGTTGTAGTCTCCGTTAAAGACGCAAACAAGTCTTACCTCTGCTGTTCTAAGCCGATCCCTGATGACGTCTAGGAGGGCTTTGGTGGGTATAGCAGGTCGTAGAATGTCTTGAGGCGCAATTCGATCCAGGATTGGGAGGGCGAGAGGAGAGTACTCCCTTCGTCGTGAAGTGACTTCAACGTCGATTTGTCCGTCTTGAATCATCTCTAAGACGTTCTCGGAGTTTTCTAGGTCCATCTTTTCCACGTAAATCTCCCTCAACGCCTCCGCGTACATGGGGGTATGCATGAGGGTGGACGCCAGTATTCTTCCCCTGTTGGATCGGTATTCTGCTCCACGACTCACTATGTTGAAGCGTTTGGCTACATTCCACAGACGCCAAGCAAAGAGGGAAGTGTATCCCAAGATGCCTGAGAGGATTTGTTCCAAGTCTTCTGGTGCTATTCCCAGTAATTCATCCCTTACGGTGTGTGGGGGTAGTTGTATGGGTGAGATGAGGGCAATGTGATAGGCATCGACTTGAGTTCCCACGTTTATGCCGAGACGGGAGCTGAGGAGGGAGGCTAAAGCTTTTCCAAGGGTTTCATTAACAAGGTTTCCGAAGCAACCGTGGATTATGGCATAATTCTCAAAGCATTCGATCAGTATTTGTTTTTCAGTTGGCACTGGATAATTATTCTTTATTTGCCTAGCCACCACGTCAATGACTTTGGCACCCACCTTCCCGTCGAGAGGGAAGTCCGTGAATACCTCTGCTGTAGTCTCCTCGTTTTGGAGGGCGTCAGCTATTTTCCCCCTCATGCGTCCCACTTCTTGGGCTACATCAAAGGGCACGGGAATGACCTCCCCCTCCCAAGAAGGAATGGCTCCAAAGCTTTGTTGTACCGGTTCAACTTGTACGAGACGTTCTTCGTCGTCGATGCTAATCAGCCTCCATGTCTGACCACGCATTATGAACTCTTGGCCTATGTCACCGTTCTTCGCGATGAATTCTTGGTCTAGGTGTCCAATACGCTTCCTTCGCAGGAAGTCCACTACATTATAATGTGTCACGTCGCGAATCATGGAAAGGTTCTCGTAATAGTACTTGTAGATTCGATAGGATCTCTTCCCAACTATATCTCCATCAAACCAGATAATTCTCCTCTCGGCAAGTTGCTCTACTACAGACACTAACTCTTCTAAACTCAATTCTCGATACGGCCAAGCCCTCGTAACAAGGACATAGATGTCTTCAAGACTGATCCTTCCCCAATCAAGGGCTAATCCAGCGACTTGATGGGCTAGAACGTCGAGAGCTTTTTCATGAATCTTTGGTGACTCCAATATTCCATTCATGGCGAACTTGACGAGTACGGCAGATTCAAGGATGTCGTCAGGCCAAGCAGCAATTACGCAGCCTCTGGACGTTCCTGAGACCACGTGACCACTTCTGCCAATGCGCTGCACGAGCTTAGTCACTTGTTTTGGCGACAAATACTGGACAACGAATTCAATGTTACCAACGTCGATGCCGAGTTCTAAGGATGACGTACAGATAACTGCCTTAAACTTTCCAGCTTTCAAATTTGTTTCAGCTTCCACACGGGCAGTCTTCGAAAGGGAACCGTGGTGAACCCCTACTTTCACCTCAGGTCTCAAGGCAATCATTCTAGAGGAGAGGGCTTCTGCATGCTCTCGAGTGTTCGTGAAGATCAGAGAGGACTCATAGTCGTCAATCACTTCGAAAAGTCTTTGAATTCGCTTCACACTTCCGGGGGAAAGCATTACCTTTTTAGCGATTTCTCCATCTTTTTCTTCAGCTGTGGGACTGTCAACCCAAATCTCCAAATCTTTGGATTCAAACGTTTTCAAGATGCTGCAATTCTTTTCCTCTCCGCAAAGGAAGTTGGCTATCCTCTCTGGACTGCCAACGGTTGCTGAGAGGCCGATCCTCTGAAAATCTCGGTCAGCGAGTTTTCGAAGTCGCTCAAGACCTATAGAAAGTTGGACCCCTCGTTTGCTAGTTGCGAGTTCATGGACTTCGTCGATCACTACCCATCTTATTGATTGTAGGTGTCTGCTCATCCTTTTACCAGGTAAAATGGCTTGCAGGGTTTCTGGGGTGGTAATCAGCATGTCCGGAGGATTAAGAGCCTGTTTTCTTCTGGCGTACTGGGTTGTGTCTCCATGTCTAACCTGAACCTCGATGCCCAGTCTTTCCCCTGTTTTGATGAGGCGTCTGAAAATATCGCGGTTCAATGCGCGAAGGGGTGTGATATAGATGATGGATATGCCTTTGAGTGAATGTTTTACACGCGTTCTAAGGAATTGCTCAAAAACTGGGTAAATCGCGGCTTCGGTTTTGCCAGTCCCGGTTGGAGCAATGAGTAACACGTTCTCTCCTTTCAGAATTCTGGGAATGGCGAGCACTTGGATTTCCGTTGCCCGTTCCCAGGTGGAGTCCTCAACCTCCTGTCTCAAGGCCTTTGAGAGTAGGGAGAAAACTTCAGATGCCTTGTGCTTCATTTTTGTCAGTGCCTAGCCTTGTGAACTGGCTTCTCAACTGACGGTTATGAGTTGGGATGAAATCAGGCTACTGTGATTCTTTCTGCTCATAAATGATGTAGAGAAAGGCTAAAAGAAGAGCTAAGAAGGAGGCTATGGGCAGAATCCAGTATCGCAGTATCTCGAAGTTGATTGCCATCGGTATTCACCTTACACACGGTCTTTAACAGTTTTATGATAAATAGGTACTTAACCCTTTTCTACGTATCCCTTTTGTAGAGTCCAGAGCCCTTTCCTACATTTGAACCTTTTCTTCTTGTCTGCCACGAGGACAGCAGCTAAGTGGCGTGGTGTTAAAACTTCAAAGCCGAAAACCTGAATTTTTGTGCTAAGCTGTCTTGCAGTTACGTCATCCTCGGTTTCAAGAAGGGTCTCAACTAATTGTCTAACGGTTTCCGCTTCCTCCGAAAGTAGCTTCCTTTTTTCAACCGCGGGCGTCCTCAAGACAGAGAGTAAAGATGGGTAGTCTCCGTCGTCTCGCTCAAGAATAACAAATCTATTAAGGGCTTCAGCAATCTTTTGAGCCAGTAAATGGTAGCATAAAAAGGTTTCATAGCTAAGAACTCTAAAATAAAAGTCGTTGCACGAACAAAAAGTGGCTAATGGTAGAATTTGGTATTCTCCTTCTTCTCCAACCACCGTCCAGACAAGTCGTCCACTCGGAGAAAAAACATATTTTCGAACACGACCCTCGTCGAGGGCTTGAAGGGCTTTTGTATATCGGTTACCAAAGAGTTGTAGTAACCTATCAGCGTCTCCAATTAGTATTTTCTTCTCACTCTTTATCCGTTCATACGCTTCGTTAAACAAGATTTTACTCAAAGCATCAACCAACGGGAATCCTCCATCCACATTCTCCGCCCTTAGATCCTCAATTCGCTTCAGCTCTCGGCTAAATCAGTTAAATACTTCACTAACTGTTCAGTCACACCTAAATAAGTTCCATCCAAGAGATAAACTTCAGCCGCCTTCACGTCCACTCCTTTAGAATGAAGAATAGGCCCCATTAAACGCTTCTCCAGTCTATTGATGGATACACCTCCCACAAGGTCGTTGAATGCGGGAAGAATGATTAATCTGGCGTCTCCAAGGCTGAGTCCTGTTCTCAGCTTAAAGGTTTCCAAAGGGTTTCCATGCGCTTTAACTTTCAGATATTTTAAGTAGGCGCTGGCTATCAGTTCTCCGCTGCACTTCGCCTTCATCCACACCTGTTGAACGGTCCAGAGGCCAAGTCTGTCTCGGAACCAAACCACGGGGTGGATGTGTCCCATGACAAGAATTTCTGAGGAGAGAACCTCAGGTGAAGGCCAGGCATGACCATGGAAAAGGCCGATGCTGGGATTACTTCCGATAGTCAAACCAGTTGAGGGAAGGATTCGGATTGTAGGTGTGGTTAGGGGTTCCAAGTCTCCATCGTGGTTTCCACGGATTACGATAACCTCGTCTAAATGCTCTGCGAGGGCTTCAAAGAATTCTGGAATCTCTCGCCACTCTTCCATACTCACCTTGGTGATGGCTTGCTTGACGTCTCCCAACAGAATTAAACGGTCAGGTTTATACTTCTCAACGAGTGATAACAGCTTTTTCCTGAGTTTGTCAGCTTGAGACGGGACATATATTCCGCTCTCAGACCACACTCGTTCCCAGCCGATATGGAGATCAGCTACTACCAATATTTTTTCAGAATTCTCTATAACGAGAGCTGAATCAGGTATGAGTGGTTTTAAACTTCCTGACAACAACATTTTACACATCTCAACGT
>JAZFSF010000023.1:0-3468 GCA_036446055.1 Bathyarchaeia archaeon
TTAATTCGTCATAAATCTTAACGGACAACTCAGATTCCAATCATAGTAACGCGCACACTACCACGTCGTGAATAACAAACTTGTAGAGGGACGGTTCATCGATAATAATTTGGATATGCTCAAACAAATAGGCACTATCGAATACACCGAACAAGGCAAAAACTCTTTCTAGATAGCTAGTAACTCCTAGCTAGCTTATAAAAGAAAAGTAACTTATAGCAATGAGGATTAAATATTTCCCCAAGAATTTTGGAGATGAAACTTTCATGAACTCCGATACATCATCTGTATTAAACGCTGTCCTTCAAGAGTATGACTTAAGCGGAGAACGCTCTGAGCAACCGCATTTCTACCACGTGCATAGCAAAGTTGTCGCTTATGCTGACGATGGATCACAAACAAGTGTCGATGTATACACGTTAAATCTCATGTGTGAGCCTGGTGGTCGATCAGCTGTAGCAGGTGACAAGTACACATGCACTCGGTTCTCGTTGCAGAGAAATGACGGAGCTGAGGTTACAATTCCCTCGCTGAAAGGTTGGTCATATGATTTCAATAAGAAAATGCTTAACGAGGTCTCCCTTGATGAGCAAGGACAGTTATTCGGCATACCAAATGCAAGGTTCAAAGATTTAATCGACAGCACAGGCACACCAATACCCCCTGAGGTGGGCTACCAGGTTTATAGTATGTTCATTTATTATCACAGTTATTGTACTGGACTTGCTGAACCTACCGATCAAGGTAAAGGAATTCAGGATTTGAGAAAGATCGGAGATAAAGTTGTCCTTGAGACGTCCGACATCGAAACGCCCATTCCCGGAGGTATGGGCGAAGAAGGCTCCACGTTTAAACACGGTGCTGAGACGCTCGAATTCAAAGGTGTGAGTGTTGTAGATGACTTACCTTGTGCCATCATAGGTTTTGATTCAGGGGAGGGCTCATTCAAAATGATCATGAAGCCTATGCCAAACATAGAAATATTAACCGTTGGAGGATCCCACTATCACGGTGACTTATATATAGACCTCGCGTCGAAATGGGTGAAAAAAGTCACAAAGACTCTGACGGATATAACCAAGACCACTATGGGCGACACTAAAATCGCCGGAGGAGTTATTAAAACCACGCTCAGGATACGTGCCCTAGCGAAGAACGAGTTCAGTTAGCTAGCTAAAATATGTTTTTCTCCCGTCTAAGCCTCTCTTGAAGACTCCGAATTCGTCTGCCACTTCTCTTAACTGTTCAGAAGAAAGAATCAAGCCGTCTTTGCATACTCTGAACCTACCTATGACGCAGCTACCACACAGTCCCAAAGAGCAATGGACAATTCGCTCTAAACATACCTGCAATTGGAGGCCCTGACTCTCAGAAAGGTCAAAAACTTTTCTCGTCATGGGTTCGGGTCCACAAGAATAAATCATGTCGAAATTCTTGTCTTTTTCAAGTAGGTCTTGAAAAGCATCTATGACAGTACCCTCTCGTCCATAGCTTCCATCATCTGTGGTTACAATGAGGTTGTGTCTTTGTTCATTCAACAACGTCTGAATCTCAGCAAGGTGGAGAACGTTTTTTTTAGTTGCTCCGCCGGCGATGAATGATATTTCAGTGCCTAATTCAATTAACGCTTTCGCCAAAGGGAGGAGAGGCGCTAAGCCAGTTCCTCCACCAACTATCGCGACCCTTCCATTAACAAGGTTAAACCAATTACCGTACGGTCCTCTGACGCCAATGTATTCTCCTGGCCTCATCTCACACAGAGTCTCAGTTCCCTTCCCAACCACTTTAACCGTTACAGCAGATAAGCCATTGTGGTCTATAGTGGATAGACTGAGGGGAACCTCGTCGACGCCTGGAATCCAAGCCATCAGATATTGTCCTGGCCTCGCCTTTCTACATAAGTCATCTTCAAAAAAGATGGTTCGGATATTTGCGGCCTCAAACTTATTGTCTACTATCCGCACAATTCGTCTAGGATCAATATTTTTGGGATAAACCAATGATGTCTTCCACCTCACCGTATTCTTTTCTCTGAAGATATTCTCTAACACCAGTTACGACCTCGTGAAATACTGCTAAATCCTTGTAAGCGATGGCTGACCCAATCTGAACGGCTCTAGCCCCTGCGAGTAAAAACTCTATAACATCCCTCCAACTCGTGACTCCACCGCAGCCTATAACAGGTATATTCACTGTCTGAGCGATCTCGTAGACGCATCGGAGTGCAACGGGCTTTAGAGCAGGCCCCGATAACCCCCCGATCTTGTTTGCGAGGATGGGTCTTCCCGTCTCCACATCGATGGCCATGGCTCGTAGGGTGTTAACGGCTACAATTCCGTCGCCACCAGCCTGTTCAACTGTTCTCGCTAAGTCTTTTATATGCGAAGTGTTTGGCGTCAGCTTGGTGAAGACAGGTATTTGAACAGAGTTCTTGACAGCCCTAACGACGTTTTTTAGAACGGTGGGATCCTGACCGATCTCCATGCCCGCGGCCTTGACATGGGGGCAGGAGACATTTAACTCGATGCCGTCCGCTCCCGCGTCCTCCATAACGCTCGCGGCTTCAGCGAAGTTCTGCGGAGTCTCTCCGAAAACACTCGCTACCAGAAGAATCTCATCTCCCTTCTTTGCTGCTTTCACCTCATCTACGAATTCCTCGACCCCAGGATTAGGCAGGCCCATGGCGTTTAAGAATCCACAGCCCACATCGACCAATGTCGGATTTGAATAGCCTGTCCGGGGCTTTAATCCCAAAGACTTGGTTACCACGGCACCTGCTCCTGCGCCCCAAGCGCTTCGAAGAGATGCTCCCGATAAGCCAAGGACTCCAGCGGCCAACATAATCGGGTTCCTCAGGTGTAACCCTGCGACATCTATGGCTACGTTTGGTTGCATAATTCTACCCTCAATACCGTTTATTCAGGTAAAGCATATGATATAGACGAATAGAAATAAAGATGTCCTATGAATTTAAGTATAGGTAACAGAAGTGAAAGAATTGAAGGTCTCGATCGTTGAATGTGCCATCGGCATTCTAGCGTTTAACGAAGAAAACAGGGTCGTGGAGTCAGTCCTGTTTCCCAAACAAACTGGACAAGCCATGGAAGTTTTCATGAATCTTTCGGAGAGCTTGGTTCCTGAAGAAGTGACGGAACTCATTCTCCGACTTCAGGAAAAAGGCATCACTGAACTGGTTTTTGAGTATGAACACTTGGCTCGGGAAGTAAGGGAAAAATGGGGGTTGGAGACCTCTTTTGAAAAACCTAGCCTCGCCGGCGAGTTCTTCCGAAACAATCCCGCCAGAATCGCCGTGGAAAACGAATGTGTTCAATCCATAAATGAGTATTACAACGCACTCCACGAGATGACGAGTGCGATGGCGAGAACAGGGGTTCGCCGTGAATCTAGTCGAAAGGACCTCTTGCTCTCTCAAGCAATACTGACGGTGGATGATCTGGATGAAACCTT
>JAZFSF010000024.1:0-2522 GCA_036446055.1 Bathyarchaeia archaeon
AGATAGCGAAGCGAGAAGAGGTGATCCCTTTTTGTTGCTGGTTAGTTTGGCGTTAGGAATTGTTCTACTTGTCTGTGTTCTTTTTTCGCATTCGATAGGAGCCTATTTTATGGAAATGTATCTATCGAGGTAAGGGGGTATCCATGAGTATCGAAGAGTCAAATTCAACTGACCCTGCTACCTATGGAGGTAGTAATTCTGGGTTAAATAAGGAATTTGGCAGCCATTTCATTGTTGAGTTAATCAATTGCTCGCCAGATAGATTAAGGAAAGTCCGGGATGTGGAGCAAATCGTAGAGCAAGTTGTTCGGAAATCGAGGTCCACCATGGTTGGGGCTTCTTTTCATCAATTTCAACCAGAAGGTGTTACCGGGATGATCTTAATAAGGGAGTCGCACATCGCCATACACACATGGCCAGAGGAAGGTTATGTAGCAGCAGACATATTTACCTGTGGCCAGGAGATGGATCCTTATATAGCCATAGAGGTGATGAAGGATAGGTTTGAGGCTACAGAAGTTAGATATCAGGTAATAAAAAGAGGGTTCTAGCAAAAGAGGTTTTAACCCGATGACAAAAAGAGTAAGCGTTATCTATCTTATCACGTTCATTGTCGCCTTCTGCAGCATAGTCTATGAACTTCTAATGGCTCAAACCCTATCCCTGCTAACTGGCAATAGCGTATTGAGGTACAGTACTACCATCGGATTATATCTAGCATCTCTGGGGCTAGGCGCCTTCCTGTGCACTAACAAAAGATTGGTTCGTTCGGTAGAGACTCTCTGGAAAATAGAGATTCTGTTAAGTTTGATAGGAGGTGCGGCCGTCGTCCTGCTACACTTCTCACACATGCTCTATGCTTACCTGATGAACCTACACTACACTATGGGGCTAATCCTGTTTTTTACATTTAGCTATGGGGTGATAGCTGTCATCGGTATTCTCAGCGGATTTGAGCTGCCCCTCTTGATTCATCTTAGAGAGCAGGAGAAAGAAAGGACCGCTAACATCGTGCTAGGAGTTGACTATATAGCCTCATTGGCTGGTGCTTTAGTCTTCGCCTTACTATTTTTGCCTTACTTAGGTGTTTTACGAGCCGGTCTTGTAACTGCTACGTTAAATGTTTCGGCAGCTCTCGTTTTACTCTCCCATATGAGAGGATTCGTCAGAAAATCTTTTAGACTCTTCTCGGTATGCAATTTGAGCATACTACTTGTTTTCGTTCTCTCATCATCGTTTTTACCAGGTGTCGACCAATACTTACTGAAGAAATATTATTATGCGGGGCAGTCAAGCGAGAACTTGGCAATGGCGTTTTCCCTAATGGAGAGGTGGCCGAATGTGGAGCGGTATCGTTCTCGTTATCAAAACATTGATATTGTAATTCGTCAAGCTAGTCCTATTGAACACCTCGTATATTCCAGCTACAGCAACAAATACGAGGAGGATTCTGGTTATCCAAACGGTTACGTGTTGTACTTAAACGGAGACTTTCAGTTTGCGTCGTCCTTTGAAGAGATTTATCATGAGTATTTTGTTCATGTCCCCATTATAGCTAACAAGGTGCCGAAAAAGATTCTGGTTTTAGGTGGAGGCGATGGCTTACTTGTTAGAGAGTTTTTAAAATACAAGGATGTGGAGAGCATTATCCTGGTGGACATAGATCCGGTAATGATTAAAGTCTCTACGATTCACCCAGTACTTAGACGGATGAACAAGGATTCCCTTAGGAATCCCGAGGTAACTGTGAAAATCATGGACGCCTTCTATTTCGTAAAGACAAGTAAGGAAAAATATGATGCTATATTTATAGATTTCCCCGTGGCAAATGATTACAACCTTTCCAAGTTATACAGCATGGAATTTTACTCGTTCGTAAGAAACTGCTTGAAAAAGGATGGCTTCGTAGCTATTGATGCACCCGGTAGTGAAATAGGAACCCCTGGAAATTACTGGCCGATCTACTACAACACGATTAAAGCAGCTGGCTTCGAGACAATTGTCCCCTACGTAACGCTACTGGAAAGATATAACCCCAAATTATATGAGAAACTCATAGAGGAGCCGGAGGCGATAAGGCAAATGGTAGCTAGGCGATCGCGGGATTTGCTGCATTCGATAAGTTCGGAGTTTATTATGATGAAAAGCGAGGATAGTGCAATCAATATGGAATACAGGGATTACGGGGTTGAGATGTATGTATTGAATGAGGAAAGATACAAGTTAACCTTTAACATTTTCCATTATTTACCAGAAAGAGTAGACCGGAGCAAAATTAATGTAATGCCAGAAAGAGTAGATTGGAGCAAAGTCAATTCAATTATGCGCCCTACTTTACCGAGCGTTTCTCCGTTCACGGTTAAGATACCCTAGTGATGATTTAGTTTTGAGTACCATGCTCCTGTTTCTCTTCTTGCTTAATGACTTGCCCCCACAAAGGATGACAGTTCAGCGCATCAAGACGTGGTTATCGCCTGGAGCGTATCTTGCTAATGATGTTGAGGAGGATGATGGTAGCCCCG